>JAJQAH010000025.1 GCA_021203885.1 Oscillospiraceae bacterium
AGCAAGAAGCCCCCACTTCTTAGGGCGTAAGCCCGTAAGTGGCGGGTAGTTCACGGAGTAATAGATTATGAAAAGATATATAAGAAGTTCTAGTATAGATGCAGAATTATCAGAATATGTAAATCGGTTAGCAACTAGGCTGTATTTTGATTTACAGAAAAAACTTGATAATTCTTCAAATTTTTTTTAAAATACAACGATTTCCCATTAGTAGGATTTGAAGCTGATGATGATAGCATTACCTTTACTTTACATTTAGATGAAAAAGATTGGTCAGATGTAGATATTACTAAAAATTTTACATTTTCTGTAAATGACTTAACCTTAAATTTAAATACAGATGCAAAATTTATTGAAAAAGAAATTTTAAATTATTTAAATTATAAAGATGGTGGTAAAATGAAAAAATATATTAAAAGTTCAGTAAATATTCCAGACGATATTCGTTCAATAGTATGGGATTTGTTTGATGATTATTTTCTTTATGATGAGGATATGCCTGGTTATGAAGATTTAGAAGAAGAATATGATATAGATAAAAATACATATAATAAAGTAGTTTCATTTTTTAATGAATTAGACAGTAAATTAAAATCTGGTGAAATTGAAACATATATAGATGACAGAGTACTGTTTTTAGAGTTATCTGACAGGCATGTGTTTTGGGATTTAGAATCCGAAGAAGATATTCCATTAGAATATTTAGAATTTCTTATTGACCATTATTTAGCCGATTTTAAAGAACAAACAGGTATTGATGTGTATCTTCTTGGAAGAAGTAATAGACACGCTTGTGTAGATTTTACATTGGAGAATATTATTAATTATGATAATTTAAAATATACATGGGAAAACTATGAAAATGATTTTATTGATGATGTAAATAATGAGAGATTTTAATTATGAAAAGATATATTGAAGCCACAAAACGTACTAATTATAACTTGAATTTAGATGCTTATTATGATTTAGCTGATTTATTAGATACAATATCGGATACTTTTGATGAATTATGGAATTTTTACAATATTCTTAAAGATAGGGATGGTAAAGATGGTGTTATTGCAAACAAATTGTCTGAATATTTAGCGAAGATTTCTTCTGATATTCAATTAGCACAAATCCGTTATTCTCAATTATAGTTTTTAAGGCAGGTGTGATAAATTATGAAAAGATATATTAAATGTGATTCTTTACCATTTAAATATACAATTCAAATGACACCAAAAACAGATACATATTTTGAATATGGAACATTTTATTTAACAAATCAAAGAACAAAAGTTAAAAAGATATGGATTGTAGAACAACAACTTTTTGATTACCCACTATTTGATTCACCTGCTTCAGCATTAAAAAGTTTTAAATTGTTGTTAAAACGTGCGGATTATTATGAGGGCATAGGTTATTACGATTCAGATTTATCAATAGTTAAAATAAAAGGTGGTTCAGTAGAAGATATAGTCTCAAAAATTCAAGTAGAACCATATAAAGATAAAAACAATATAACTGCGTTTAAAGTGCGAGGAGAATAAAATGCCACGTTCTAACACAACAATGCTTTCAAATGTCCATGTTTATAATACACTTATCCCATACAACATTATAGAAAGACCACTAATACAGTATACAACCTGTAGGGATTTTGATTATATAAGCAGATATAAAGGATTAAGGCAAATTGTGCATAATCCAAATGAAAAAGATAGATTTATAGCATTAGAGCTTCCAAATCCTTTTTCATCAAATCTTGTTGTAAATTACCATGAAGTAAAAACAGTGGAAGAAAACAGATTAGATATTATAGCATACAACGAATTAGGCTCGGCAAATTATGCTTGGGTCATAGCTTATTTTAATGGTATTGAAGATGGATATTCTTGTCATCCGGGGCAGTTATTACAGATACCTGCATCAATAACTGATTTATTTAATACAGGGGAATTATTAGCTACTGTAAGTGCAGTAAATTTAAACTTAGGTTCAGAATAAATAAAATCACAGTCATCAAAGTTTTTTTGTATTTATTTACGCCTTGCTTTCCTTTGGTGGCTTTGGTATATAAAAAGGGATAGATAATATAGTCTATCCCTTTAATTTACCTTTTATAATAATGAAAAATGCAAACATTATAATTAATAAAATTTGAAAACCTGTTGTTGAGTTTGAAACTAGCAGAAATAGAAGGATTGAATAGTATGAAAAAACAACCTTGGATTAATTTTATTCTAGCTGGCACTGATATAACGTCTTTTGGATTCTTAATACCATCTACATTTACTAAATTATCCCTTAGCAGTGCCGAAATAACAAGTGCTACGTCTTTTACATTGTATTGTACAATAGGCGGTGATTATAGGAAACAAGTAAATGTAGCGGCATTTGAAGCATTATTATATAGTGCGGCTCAAGCTTCTTATACGGACAATGATTGTTCAGGTATCCCTGTTTCATTTGCATTTGGATGGTTAGATGAATATGGTAATGTAGAAGAATATGTTTCATATACAGGATTTACTTTGACCTTTAAAGTAAGTACAACAGGACAGTTTATGAATTATGAAATAGAAGGGTATGCAACTCTATCATTACAAACGAGTATGCCTGTATTAAACATTCCTGCTATAACAGGGATTGTACAACCATCGGCAGTTGTTGAAGCAGTAGCAAAGGCGGCTAAAGCAGATACATACTATCAATTAGATATAGACCATAATGATGCTCCCACATTAGTAAGTCATGGGGCCATGACTACTTCATTTAGTAAATATGTAAGAGGAGATTACTCTGCTGATGATGATTATGAAGATTTTCCGGGTTTGTTAGCATTATCAAAATCATATAATTCATCAAGGGAGGCAGCAGGAATAATATATCCGTATACAAGCCTTAGCACAATAATGAATAATGTTTCTGTAACACCTGTAGAAAACTTTTTAACTCAGAGTAATGTGGATACTACTCCACAATGTAGTTCATTTTCTTATTGGGTAGAAGAACCTACAATGTCAAATATGGGGGTAATTCACTATAAGAGTGACGCAGGGTTATCCACAAATCAATTACAGGACACATTGGAATTTGGAACTTCTGGAACTAACATAATATCCATATCAGGGAATTATAATGGGGTTGCCTATAATATGAGTAATATGAATTTATCTTCTATCGGTTTTTCCGTAGATGGTACTGGAAATACAGTTGTAGATGCAAACCATTTAGTAAATAGTTGGAGCAGTTCTGTTGCTGATGTATATCAAACAGCTAATATAATAAATGATGTAAATGCTATTGCATCACAGTTTTCTGGTGATTTTACAATAACAATGCCCGGAACTTGTAAAATTTTCCAAATAGCACAACCTGTATCTTTATTAGTATTAAGCGGCAATTCAATAAACCCTATTACAGGTATATATAATATAATACAAGTAAGTCATGAAATAACTAATCAATTTATTACTACTTTAAAGATTCAAAGACTTGTTTCAAGTTCAGCAAATCAAGTAGCTTCTGGTCAAGGCATTTATGTAAATGGCTCATCTAATTATGGGTTATCAAGCTATACACAAACAAATAATGTTATATCAACTGGCAAGGTAGAGTTAGGTACTTTATATCCAAATTTTGAAAACATGACTTCATTAGTATAATAGGAAAGATTTAAATGTCATACAAAACAATAATAGATTGTCCTGTAACAAAGACAACTTCACAAGTATTATATCCATATATAGATGATAAAAAAGATTATTGGTACAATATATATGGAGGATATAATACAGGCATTGATATTGAATGTGATAATGTGTACTCTATATGCCCATCTGTTGTTATATTTATAGGTCAAGAAAATAAATACTATACAGTAGTAATACAATATACTTCTGAAATATGTTTTAGATATTGTCATCTTAAAAATGTAAATGTAGAACGAGGACAGATATGTGATTCTGGGGAACTTATAGGGAAAGCCAGTAAATTTTGTAGTTTTGAATTACTGACTAAAACACAAAATAATTCTACATGGCCAGTTAGAATATCATCAAAAACATTTTATATTCAAAATCCAGAAGAATACGCAGATGGAACAATAATACTTTTAGGTAGTGGGAAAGTAAATCCAGATGACCCAGATGTAAATTTAGATGAAGTATTTTCCTACTTTGATTTTCCTGTTGAAACAATAAACTTTTATGGGGATGGGTACTAATGGCAATGACGTGTGGTGCGGCCCGTAGTGCAAGCCGTGGTTCAAGTTCAAAAGGCGATCAAGGTCAAAAAACTGTACCAGATTATGATGGGGAAGTTTCTTTACATAGTATACAAACAGATAGAACATATATAGTATACAGACCTATAAATCCTGATTATGCTACTACTATGGCCCAGTTAATGATTACTGCTTGTAATAATGCTAATATAGGTTATAGTCAGGCACGGAGAACCGGAATATGGAAATACGGAGTAAATGCTACAACACCAACAGATTGTGATTGTAGTAGTTTAGTGTCGTATTGTATCTATAAAGCAACAGGCAAAGATTTAGGTGCATTTACTACTGCGGGTGAACACTCTGCACTTATGAACTCCGGATTATTTACTAAAGTAGGAACATATACATCTGGAATGACAATATATAACGGGGATGTATTTGTTACTAAAACAAGTGGTCATACATACATGGCAGTTAAAGGCAATCCAAGAAGCGGGTCAGATACAGAACTGTCCGGAACTTATACAGATGGCGGAGCATATGATTCTGCTTGTGGATATATAACACGAGACAGCATAAATGTTGATGCTTTACAACAATATATTGTTACTGTTGATAGAAATACTCCAAATCCAAGCTATTCTACATGGTTAAAAAATAAAGTAGCAGGGGTTATAATAGAGGCAGGATATTTATATAATGCACAGCATACTGTTGTATCAAATCCAAGAAACCCGTATATTCAGCAACAGTGTACAAATGCAGTATCGGCAGGTATGCCCTATGGGTTATATTGGGATGTAAAAGCGAAAACAGTAGATGAAGCAAAATCTGAATTATACCAATTGCAATTTTTAATAAGAAAATATCCTCCGGTATTAGGAATGTGGTTACATCTTTCTTTAACTGCTTCAACAGCCACAAATAATAATATAATAGATACATACTATCAGGAATTTATTATTTTAGGCTTAAAAGGAAACATAGGATTTTATGTTACTAAATCTGAATTAGAAAAAATAACATGGAGCAAATATCAAGAGGATTGGTGGTTGTGGTTAGTAAATCATGTATCTGATACAACACAATTGTCATCACTTATTGACCCGTCATTTTTTGTTTTACCCTAATAAGGAAGATATTTATGGATGCTGAAACATTTGTTAATTATGCTATGGGACAAGTAAATACAAATCCTGATTGGGTTTATAACTTAACGGGCTTATCAAAAGGAAGTGCATGGAGTTGTGCTTTTGTAGTTGCTTGTGCAAAACAGGTCGGTGGTATGATAGGAATATCATTATATGATTCTACGTGTATTCAAACAATGTTGTCAATGTCTGTAAAATTAAGATATGGAACATATATAATCGGACCTTATTACGGAGGAACTGCATCCCCTAAAACCGGGGATATTATCGTGTTTAAAACTAATTCATCTAATACAAATGACCAATTTTCAGGAAATCATATAGGAATAGTATACTCTTGTTATAATAATATAATACGTGCTGTTGAAGGAGATTGTGGTACAGGAGATAAGACTACAAAAGTTGTAGAACTTAAACAATATTATACTACTAATAATACAATTTCATTATATTATACTCCTAATTGGTCTTAATTTGGTGGTGATACTTTATGGCTACATACATAGCAGGGAATGCAAGTAAAGATGAAAAAGGAACATATAAAGGTGGTGCTGCTGGCGACCAAAAACAAACAAGTGTTCCAGATTATGATGGAGAAGTAAAGTTAAAAAAATTCCCGGGTACAGATGTAAGAATTTACTATGTCTTTAGACCTAAAAGTGTCAATCATGCATATAATATTGCTTGTTGTATGATACGGGCTTGCAATAATGCTAACATAGGATATGCACAGGATACAAGAACTCAAATTTATACTTATGGAACTCAAACAGCAACAAAATGTAATTGTGATTGCTCCAGTCTTGTAAATCAATGTATAAGGGAAGGTACTAACACAACTATAAGTGATTTTTCATCCGGAACAGCCCCTAGTATTTTAACTAATTCAGGATTGTTTGAAACTAAATTTAAATATACATCAACATCTACATTATATACAGGTGATGTACTATGTACTACTAGCAGTGGCCATATGCTTATTATAGTAAACGGTAATGCAAGAGATGGTACTAGCAATCCTGATTTAGGTTTAATTTCCGGAGGTTTAATAGATTCTAATGGAGTATCTGCAAATTATTTATCTGGTGGAGATTTATATGATACAGAAACAACAAGGGCAGATGCAATAATAAGAGAAGTTTGCTATTGGAACGGTTCTTCAGTTACAACTACATCAAACAATTTAAGATGCTCAGTTATAAATTATACAACTCAGTTAGGTGCAATATTTAAAGGTGCAATAGGTGAGGTAGCTGGAACTATAACAGATATATCAGGAAATTCATCTGTGGATTTAAGCGGAGTAACAAGTACAAATTTAAGAGCAATTATAACTGAGTTTTTAAATTTAGGATACGGAATAGGTGCTACTGTAGGAATATCAGGAAATATACGGCAAGAATCAGGATATGACCCCGGAGCAATAGGAAAATCTAGTAAAGGTAAAGCATATGGGTTATGTCAGTGGTATGATGCTAATGATGGGTCAGTTAAAAACGGAACTAACATGAGAAACTGGGTTGGTTCTAGCTGGGCTACAAATATTTCAAAACAGTTGCAATATCTTGACTATCAGTTACAAACATCTGAATTTAAATCTTTGTATAATAATCTTAGAGCTTGTGCAAATACTTTAGCAGGAGCCAAAGAAGCTATGGAATTATTTTTAAGAGGGTATGAACGACCAGGAAATTATGCAACAGAAATCACTAGAAGAAATAAGTATGTAGAAGAAATATGGTCACAAATAGTTATAATACAGTAAATAACCTTTTATAGTAATAATAAATAAAAAGGAATTATGTAAAATGATAGTTTACGGATATGTTAAAGGATATATGTATAGTGGTGATGGAACACTGTTAGTAAAAGTACGAATACCTAGTATACATGGACCTTATGACCAAAAAGAATATGGAAGTGCAACAGCAAACACCTATGTTTCAGATGCTGATTTACCTTATTATCAATCATTGTTACTACCTCATCTTCCATTAGAAGGAGAAGTAGCCATGCTTATGTCTATAAATGAAAAATCCACAGAATTTGTTATGTTAGGTATAACAGGAGGGCAATATAAATTAAGTAGCACAAATAACCAAGGGTAGGTTAAACTAAAAGGAGAATTGACATGGCATATACATCCAGTTTATCATGGCCTTCAATGTTTAATATTTCGCAAAACCAAGTATCAGTGCTAGAAGATAATAATGCTATTGTAAATAGGGATAGATTACTTATTTTAACAGAGCCTACAGAATTATATCATCAGCCAAATTTTGGGGTAGGATTAAAACGTCATCTTTGGAAATATAATACAGAAAATGAAAAAGCTATGATAAATAAAAGAATCATTGACCAATTAAGATTACATGAGCCTTATGTAATTGCAGATGATACAGAGTACAAAGATGGATTATTATTTACAGGAGAAGAAAGTCCATTATCTTACATATATGAAGCAAGTCAATTAAATATGACTGTAGCTATGAAAACAACATATCAAGATACAGTAGATTTACAATTAGAATTATTCGGTGAAGCTCAGTCTGATTATGCTTAAAATAGATTATTAGATTGATTTACATAAAACCAAGAAGGAACATCAATATGGGAAAGTCAAAATTAGAAAAAAGAATTTGTGAACTATGTGGAAAAGAATTTCAACCACACAATAAAAATCAAGTTATATGTAGTGAAGAACATTATATACCATGCCCGATATGTGGAACTCCAATGTTATGGAAATCAAATATGTCTAAAACTTGTTCAAAACAATGTTCTATAGAGCAAAGAAAAAGAACTTGTTTAGAAAAATATGGATGTTCTACAGCCTTAAATGATCCATCTAGAAAAGAGGCTAATAGGGAAAAAGCCGAGAAAACAATGTTGGATAGATATGGAGTAAAACATCCTTTGCAAAACAAACAAATTAAACAAAAAGCCGAAGATACATTAATGATGCATTATGGAGTATCGACTCCTATGAAAAACACAGAATTACAAGAAAAATCTAAAAAAACAAGTTTAGAAAAATATGGTGTGGAACATCCACAACAATCGGAAGTAGTAAAACAAAAAACAAAAAAAACTTGCAATGAAAAATATGGGGTAGATTCCCCTGGGCAGAGTAGTGAAATACGAGAAAGACAAACTAATACTTTTTTATCACATTATGGAAAAGATGTAAATCCAAATGGTAGCAAAGAACTAACTAAAAAACGACAGGATACTTGTCAAGAAAAGTATGGGAAAAGTTCCTATACACAAACGGATGAATATAAAGAGATATCCAAAAAACATAGTCTGAAAAAGTATGGGGTATCTAATCCGATGCAAAATGAGGATATTAAACAAAAAGTCAAGAATACAAATTTAAAAAGATATGGTGTAGAAAACCCCATGCAATCGGAAGAAATTAAACAAAGGATGGTAACCACCGTTCAAAATAAATATGGTGTAAACTCTGTATTAGGATTAAATGAAATACGAGATAAAATTAAAGAAACTAATTTAGAAAAATATGGTGTTCCTTGGTATTGTATGACGGAGGAATGTAAATATTTAAATGGAAGAACTATAAGTAAATTTAATTATAATTTTCAAGAAGAATTAAGTAGAAATGGAATCGAGACAGAATTAGAATTTAGAATTGAAAATAGATATTATGATTTTCATATAAAAAATACAAATATTTTATTGGAATTAAATCCAACAATAACTCATACAACAGCATTTAATATATATGATAATTCTTTATCTGGAAAGCCAAAAAATTATCATTTAGTTAAAACAAAATTAGCGACCGACAATAGATATAGATGTATTAATATTTGGGATTGGGATAATTATCAAAAAATAATTAATACATTACAGGAAAAAACTACAATATATGCTAGGAAATGTGATGTAAAAGAAGTCGATATAAAAGAGGCTTCTAAATTTTTAAATAATTACCATTTTCAAGGAAGTTGTAGAAATCAATTAGTAATTTATGGATTATATTATAATAATGAATTAATTAGTTTAATGTCTTTTGGAAAACCTCGGTATAATAAAAATTATGATTGGGAACTTTTAAGATATTGTACAAAAAGTATTATAAATGTTGTTGGTGGGGCCTCGAAATTATTTAAAACATTTGTACGAAATAATAAAGGAACAATTATTTCGTATTGTGATATGTCTAAATTTAGTGGAAGTTTATATTCAACATTAGGGTTTACTTTACAAACAATTTCAAAGCCAACAAAACACTGGTCTAAAAAATCTAATCATATAACAGATAATTTACTTCGGCAAAGAGGATTTGACCAGCTGTTTGGAACAAATTATGGAAAAGGTATTTCTAATGAAGAGTTAATGATACAAAATAAATGGCTTCCTGTATATGATTGTGGACAGGCAACCTATGTTTATACACTGGAGGAAAATTAAATGGCAAGTGATGGAACATTACATAGCTTAGTAAATTACACAAGCAGAGATTATGAATCTTTATTAGAAGAATTTAAAGAACTTGTACCTACTTTAACAGAGTTATGGAAACCAGAAGCAGATGCAGACCCGGGTATGGTACTAGCTATGTATATTGCATCTGTTGCCGATATACTTGGAATTAACACTGATTGGCTTGCCAATGAAATGTTTGCTCCATCTGTAACACAAAGAAAAAATGCAGAAAAAATATTTGGTCTAATCGGATATGAACTTGGGTTTTATACTGCCGCAACCACCGAGGTTCAATTTACTAATGCATCAGAAACAGAAACATTAAAATTAGACTTCGGTTTTAACGGAGCAAATTTCTGTACATTAAATGCTTATACAGATATAACAGGTACATCAAGAGTTTTAACTTATAACATTTTACCTTTAACAAATAAATATGGTGCTACGGAATCAAGAAGCCGGAGGTCAGTTTTAACTGAAAATCTAAATGTGTTTACTGATACAGACATGGTAACATTAGAGCCAGGTGAGAGTGTTACAAGAGTTGCAGTTGAAGGAGAATTAAGAAGTTATAGTGTTTCTGTTGAATCCATAAAAAATAATAATTATATAATTAAACTTCCCTCACAGCATTTAGATACATCATGGATTTGGGTAAAAGCTAAAGCATCTTTAAGTGATGATGATTATTTAGGAACACAATGGATTCAATGTACTTCTCCTGCGGAATTTGTTGAGCCTGAACCAAGATTTGCTGTTACTTATGATTCATACTCAAACGCTCAAATACAAATATCAAATTATCTAAATGAATTAGAAAATTATAATGGAAATTATTTAATTATATACTGGATAGACTGCTCAGGAACAATAGGTTGTGTAGGCACAAATGTACTCACAAATTTATTGTTTGCAAAAACTGGTCAAGATGTAGATTCAGATTCCGGAGAATTAGGAATCTCAAATTTATCTAATACTCTGGAATTACCAAACACATATACTGTAACAGGAAACAGTCCTGAAACCGCAAGAGAAGCCTATATAAATTCAAGAAATTATATAAATACTTTTGACAGCCTTGTTACTTTACCTGACTTTAACAGATTTTTAAACCGAGAAGCGGGAATTGATTGCGGATTAGTAATAGACTGTCAAAAAGCATTAGAAATAAACATGGCTATATATAAAGATGAAAATTTAACTACTTCCCAGAAATCTAAACAATATATAACCAATTACGATTTCCCAGAAGGTTCAGCCGATTATAATTGGGAATCTGTATTAGGATTAGATTTTGACCCGTCAGACCCACAAAAATATGTATTTGCAACAAACTTTAAAACCTATACAGCTATGTGTTTTGCAATACATAATGATTTTGAAGATAGTTCATGGGGAGAAGGTCAAACAGCTACAGCTCAGATTTCTAAATCTACAAAATTTACAAGGTATAAACCACCAGAACTTTTAATAGATGCAATAGACAGAGACTATAGACCATTACAGGCTATGTCAGTAGAATTACAATGGGGATATTTAAGAATTTTTGATTTTTATACAGTAGGAACAATAACTCCTACAAAACCAGTATCAACGGATGTAGCCAATACCATTATCTCTATTGTAAAAGAAGCACTAGCATTATATTTTGCTCCTGCTAACAGAGAAATAGGTGTGATGCCGACATTAATCGAGATTGTAGATGTTATTGAAAACGCAGATAGCAGAATAAGACACTATGACCCGGGCAGCCCAGGAACAGCTAACTATGGGATTGTGTTCAGTGGCTGTGACATAGATTATTTTAATGCTATATCTTTTGCAAGATACAACGATTCCAAAGCCTCGGATAATAACATTAGAATCAATCCAATTTACATTTTAGATTGATGAAATAATAATCAAAGGGTCGTTTGATTCACTTACAAAAAAACAGACTGCCGACGAACGGTTAGCCTGAAAATTAAGCTTCTATGAAATAGTCGCCCAATTCAGAGCTGGGGCGGCTATTTCGCTTTATGATTGTTCCAGCTGACTGATTCACTTACAAAAAGAAGTGGAATAGAAAATAATTAAATTATAAGATTTATTATTATAACGAAAGGAATTAAGCTATGAATATTTATGTAAAATCTGATATAAATAATACTAAACTTTCACAAAAAGAAGCCGAAAAGATAATATGGAAATCATTATATGACTATGTACATGACATTTATAAATACAGCAGAGATAATACAATTCCAGAGATTGCAAATGCTATAAGTAATTATGGAAATAGTGAAAAATCATATTCTATACTAACAAATTGCTATGATAATGCATTATTGGAAATAGAAGAACTTTGTAAACAACACTATAAAAATTAGGCAAAAAATTATATATTGACAAATATATATAACAGTAATATAATAGTAATATAATAGTAGTATAATAGTAATATAGAAATTAAAAAATAACCTTTAATATTATTAAAGATTTTTAGTGAGGTGACTTAATATGAGGTATGATGATTATAGGGATTATGATGATTATAGGGATTATGATGATTATGATACATTGCCAGACGAAATAGAGGGGTACATTTGGTCAGAGTTTGTTTTTAAAGACACTGTATTACCAATAAGGGATGATATTACGACTGATGAATGGTGGCATACATTGGCTCATTGTTGTGTGAGTGATGAATATGATGATTCTAAAGGTTGGACTAATTGTATTGAAGGAGAAAATAATGAAAAGATATTTTTTGATTCTGTACTAGAGGACCTTACAGATTATCTTTTTACAATAGTTGATTGGCCTGAAAATGAACCTGATGTAGATATACTACTTAATGGTAGTATTGAAATATCATATAACTGTATGGTACGATTAGATAATTGGGGTTATAAGGAAACAGAAACTGATTCCCCTAAGTATAAAACAACAAATTTATCTTATGCGGTTATAATCAAATAATTATTGGAGGTTTATTATGAAATTAAAAGTAAGGGAGCTTACACAAGATTACAAAAACAAAGGATTTGAAGAATATGATGGATATGACAGTACACAGATGTCCAGCAGTTGTTCCAAATCAAAAAATTATGTGAAGTCAGATGTTGATATGAATGAAGTTGAAACAGTATTAGATTCACTTTGTAGAAATTCGTACAACACAGACAGCCTTTATGAAATGTGCTATTACTTTGCAGGAAAATATTATAGTCAACTCTATAATGATTTCTATTATCCTGATGATGAAATGTACGGTAAGGCAGAAGATGGAAAATGGTATATAGCATTTCCAGAATCACTTGATGAAGATGATTCAGAATTTGTTGAAGTATGTTTTGGAAAAACAAATGGTTGGGCTATGCCTGTAGAGTATTATGATTTTGACAGTGAATCTTATGTAAAATCTAATTTTGAATACATCGGAGATTTAGAACCAGCTTATACAAGATTTGAAGATGTAATATATGATTTCAAAAAATATGGATTTGAACTTGATGAAAGTCAATCAGATTTAGATGATGCTGACGGAACAGCTGTATTCTATAATACAGAAACCGGAGAACTTTATGTGTTTGATACATGGAGTGAGGCAAAAGATTATGCTTATAAATATCTTTTCACCAATATGATGGATTGATGATGAAAACATAGAAATTGTAAAGTTTAATAAAAATGATTTTTACATAAAATTATATATTTATTATAGGAGGAATAACATGGTACGTCCAACTAACATTGATTGGTTTGTAGAGAACTTTGAAGATATGATGAATGGAATAGGATACACAAAAGTTGCTAATAATAAATACATTACAAGATATTTAAATATTAATGAATACGTTTTCGTAGATGCCAAAAATACTTATAATTTTGAAGCTATTTGGTTATCTTTAGAAGATAATACTGATGCCCAGGAGTATCTTGATGCATTTATAGATGGCAGTTGTTATGATGTTGAAGATATGGCAATTGAAGCTAGAAATAATGATATTAACGACATCACAGAAAGAATATCTAATTGGAATGAATTTATAGGCACCATGAGAAATTGGTGGTAATGGGAGGTAATAACTAATGAAAAGAAGTTATATAGTGAAAGCCTCTATGGAAGCAAAGAAAACAAAAATTGAATCTGCATCTAAAATTGAAAATGAAAAGTTGGCAGATGCTGTAAATACTTTAACAGAAGATTTTGATTATATGATTTCCGGAATAGAAAAATTATCAAGGTCTGGAGCACAGGCAGGAAATGATGCTATGGATATAGTAGAAAACATTTCAAATGCAGTTAATGAAGCTATTGTGCAGATAGCAGGTAGTGTAAAAGAATAAAAAAAAATAAATGCACTTTTTACTATATATAGATTTACAAAAATTATAAATTTATTTAAATATTTAAAATATTTTTTTGATTTTAGTATTGACATATACGTAAATATTCGTTATAATTTAAGTACAAAATATTAATATTAAAATTAAGGAGAATATTATGAAAAAGGTATATTCAGCAAGTAGAGAAGATATAGAAAAACGTCAGCAGGAAAACGAAAACTGGTATAGTGAACAAAATGCCAAATATTTAAAACAGTACAATACTTATAAAGATGAATTGACAAAAGCCGAGAAAGGTCTTACAAATCACATTATACATGAATTGTCACCTTATATGGAACTTCTTAATTTAGATGTTAGTGTAAATTCTCCTTATAACTGGTCCAATTCAAATTTTAGAGTATTTATTTGTTGTAATAATGGACGGTATGATGAAAATTTAGCATTGAGTTGGAGTTATGAGGTGGATTTGGACAAAGATGGAAATGTAGTATCTGAATCCAATTCCTGGTCCGGTTTAAAAGCAACTACTCCTGAATTAGTAAAAAATTTACAACTTTCCGTTGACTGCTTAAAACAGATTCAGGATATAGATTGGAAAGGGCTTTTAGATTATTATACTAGACCAAGTTACAGTGAGTATGTTACAGAAGAAGACCCTGAATACAGTTACAATCGTAATAAAGCAGCTTTAGACAACAAAATGGAAGAAGTTGAAGTTGATGAACTTATTGGAACAAATAAAGTTATTTTAAACAAAGGTAAATCTAAATATTGGAATGGAGATACTTATGTAAAAATTTATAGAGATACAGGAGCACAATATGAGATAGGAGAAGTTTCTGCAAATTACATTGACAGGTATCTCGAAAAAGGAGAAACAACCATAGAGAATATTATTAAAGAGTTAAGTTATAAACACAGAGTATCCAAGAAAAAATTTTTAGATGGTCTTGCAAGACCGTTTGTAATAAAAGATGTAGATAGTTTAAGTTAAAGAGGTAACTTTTATGAAAATTAAATGTGCTAAAAGATTTAACGATTTGGATTCCATGATAGAAGATATGGAAAATGTTTTAGACAATGCTGAAGTAGAAAGTAGCGAAGATGTTTGTTCTTCTGACAATGAAATTTGTTCTTCAGATGAAGATGATGTTTGTTCCTCAGAAGATGATAGTAAAATTTGTTCAGCAAATAATAAAGTTTGTTCCTCCGAGGATGACAATATAGATTTAAATACTTATACTAATACTCTTGTACAAAGTATTAAAGACGATTTAATTGATACTGAATACGGTGATTTAGGTTTAATTATTTCTAAAATACCTACAAAAGATACATCAAATATTCATATTGTTGTATTTGTTGGTGATAGTACAACAGGACAACAGTTTAGCATTCCGGTAGAAGATTTAACTTTTAATTTAAGTGAAGATTTAGATTATATTGAATGGGAAATACAGGATTATTTAGATGAATGGGT
>JAJQAH010000053.1 GCA_021203885.1 Oscillospiraceae bacterium
AAGCCAAGGCACTTCGCAAACTTCGCCATCCCAGTCGGGCAAGGAAAATTCAGGATTTTTTGAAATAGCCGTTTAAGCCGTATACGGAATTTCATTGCAGATCAGAGCATGTCATGAAACAAAAGGACTGTAACGCAGACACTGCGGAAGCAACCCGGCGGAACACCCGTGTATGGAAGGGCCATAATATGTGGCTTATACCAGAATCGGAAGGAGAAATATCCATGGATCTGGGCTGGATCGGAACAGGGGATATGGGCGTCCGCATGGCCCGAAGACTGGAACAGGCAGGCCATTTCCTTGTCGTTTACAACCGGACAGCGGCCAAAGCGGAGAGCCTTCTGAAAGACGGGAAAGCCTGCCTTGCCGGGTCACCGGCCGAAGTATCTGAAAAATGTGACATGATCTTTACAAGTGTGACCGATTCGGAAGCGCTTTTCCAGATCCTGTGCGGAGAAAACGGCGTACTGTCTGCGGCCCGGCCGGGGCAGATCATTGTGGACATGAGTACCATCGGCGCGGAAGAATCCCGCCGTTTTCAGAAGGCGGCGGAAGAGCGGGGCGCTTTCTTCCTGTCCGCGCCGGTCATCGGCAGTATGTTCATGGTGGAAAAGGGGCTTCTTCATATTCTGGTCAGCGGAGATGCGGCCGCCTGGCATGTAGCCGGACCGTATCTGGAAGATATCGGGAGATCCTGTACCTATCTGGGCGGAGATGCGCAGGCAAGACAGATGAAGATCGCGGTCAATATGCTGATCTGTTCTTATTTTACGATTTACAGCGAGGTCCTGCTGATCGGGGAAGCTATGGGCTTTTCGTGGGAAGACCTGAACCGTGTACTGGAAGAGAGTCAGGGCGCAAGTCCCATGCTGTCGGATAAGGGCAGTACATATAGGGAACGGATCTGGGAGAGCAATACGGCACTGACATCGACCGCCATGAAGGATCTGGGACTGGCGCTTGAAAGCGCACGGTCGCTGCAGTTGTCTTTTCCCCTGACCGCTGCTGTTCGCCAATACGACATATGGATGCATGGGAGTCAGGAGTATGACGGATATTCCAGTTTCGGAACCATCGGCATACTGGAGGGCCTCTGCGGCATATCCCCTGCGCAGTCCACCCGGGTGACAGACGATCAAAGGAAATGTGCGGAGAGAATTCTGGAGAGCCTGCTTGTGGGGGCGACCACTTTGCTGGCATATGAAGCTGTGCGGCTTTGCAGAAAATCCGGGATCCGGGAAGACACGGCAAAAGAACTCCTGGGCACATGTCATGGAGCGACTGCGTACATAAAGTCTGTTTGCGCAAATGGAACTGATAGAAAGGAACCATTCACAATCGCCCGTATCCGGTCAGATTTTCGGGAGGCACTGGACGGGATTGCAAAGGACAACGGTCTCTTCGTCCCGGTTCTGGCTGCAGCCGAACAGGAACTCTGTAAGCTGACAGCCGAATGCAAACCGGAATCCGGGGTGGGAATACTGATCTCCGATAGCGAATGGAAAGATTAAAGGGGACAAGAGTATGTGTAAAGACTATACTGAAGAGAGAATCTTTATAACGGAAGTTCTTCAGAGTGCGTTTGACAAATTTTATTATGAGACGGACAGGAGAAAGATCAAAAAGGGAGAATTTGATATTGTTACGCCGCTCGATCTGGCAGTGGAGGAGTTCATCTTAGAAAATATCAGAAGCACTTATCCGGATGATATGATCTTAAGCGAAGAAAATTTATCCGACACGAATGCGTTTGAAAGAACGTGGACTGTGGATCCCATCGACGGTACGTTCAATATGGCCGATAACAGTCCGTTGTTCGGGATGCAGTGTGCGCTGATCGTTGAAAATGAGCCGGTTGTATCTGTGATATATCTGCCGCTGTTAAATGAGCTGTATTATGCACAGCGCGGATGTGGCGCATTCCGGGATGAAAAACGTATCCGGGTAAACAGCAGTGCGGACCCTGAAAGTTCGATTGTAAGTTTTGCCGACTACAGTCATATCTGTCCGGAAGATGCAGAGCTGCAGCACAGGATGATAGGGCACCTGATGCCGAGAATAGCAAAGATCAGAATGTTCGGTGCGGCAAGCATTGATTTTTCCTTTGCGGCCGGTGCAAGAACAATGGGAACGGTACTTTTTACAAAAAACAAATGGGACCTTGTTCCCGGAATTTTGTTATGCCGGGAGGCAGGGGCAATTGTCATGGGTAACGGAGGCAATTATACCTGGGATTCAAATTTCGTAATTGCTGCCGCGAATGAAGTCATTTGCGATGAGATATTATCGTCCATGAATTGATGCAGATACAGATTTTAATATGTCAGAGGGTACAGAAGTTTTTCTTCCGTATCCTCTTTTCTTCCCAGACCGCTTGCGGGCTGCTGTGACGCAGCGCGTCACCTGAGGCTGATCGCAGCAGCGATCTGAGGGGCGGGCCCGGGGTGGCAACCCCGGCAAGTTGCCTGGCAGCACGCAAGTGTCTGCCAAGGCGTAACTTGCTCACGTTATCCTGACACCTAAATAAGAGGAATAACCCTGGGCTTTTTATTATTCAGAGTTTCTGTAAGGAGCCCTTTTAGGACAATAGTTCCCCAAATTAGAATTCAGAATAACATTTTTGAAACATCATCCCGGGGCAATAAAGAATTCGGGATAACAATTTTTTGTTCTCTTAAAATCTTTATAAAATTAATTTCTGACACCCAGTTCGGGGAAATGGGTCCATCGATTTTTGCCCAAAAAGAAAAAAGGTTCTCAAGTGAAATGTCTTAAACGAAAAAATGGGCCCCTGCCGCAGAACTTTTTTAATGGAATTGGGTTCCTGCAGATCAGCAAAAAAATTTGGAAGCGGGTCAACCCGATGATTTGAAAATGAGGATGAGGAGTCTGCTTTTTGACAAAAAAATGACAGGATGGGAAGATTCCCTTGGCAGATTTTTTCTGGAATTGGTTTTTTGGAAATTAGCAATTTGATAAAATCAGTTTGAGACCGACAAAAATTTTTAATAACAAATGTGTAAAACCAGATGCCGTTTTAATCAACATGTTGACTAACAGCTGAACATAGATTATAGTTCAGGTAGGAGAAACGGAACCGAGGAAAATGTATCGCAGTTTCTCCCGGATCCGAAGAATATTTTTTGAACGGAGGGTTGAGATTTATGGACATGAACACAAAAAGATATTTGGAAGATATTCTGAATACCAACGGCAGCATAAATAACAGAGGTGCCGAAAACTTTGCCAGAAATAACATGCTGAACTCGCTGAACCGGGAAGTGGCCAACGGCACAATGGACCGTAATACGGCAATGAAAATGAAGGACGCACTGAA
>JAJQAH010000099.1 GCA_021203885.1 Oscillospiraceae bacterium
ATTATGTAATTATCGATGAGTCGGTCTCTTTCTTTGCCTGCGAATTTGATAGGTTCCATGACAGGGAGGGACTCGACGACTGACCAGTGGAGGTTGGCGGATTGGATGTAGTTTTTTAGATCGGTGATAGCGTCAAGGGTCCAGATGTCGCCGTTTTTGACTTCGTGGAGTGCGGTAACGATTCCTTGTACACCGATTTGTTTGAGCATTGCGAGTGTGATTGGGTCGGATTTGCCGAACCATCTCCAAGTCTTTTCCATAGTTTGTAACTATTTATTAAATTTGTTGCAAAAATAGATAAAAATATGCAGTTATCAAGATCTACGATAGTAAGAATTATGCTTATAATTTTTGCTGGTTTGATAGTGAGTTTTGTGTTAGTATTTGGGAATGTGTTGGTTAGTGAGATGCAGTTGGATGAGGAGGCAAAGGTATCTGCTTGGGCAGATGCGACTCGGTTGTTGGCGAGTGAGGGTATGGACGAGAATGAGGTAATGTTGTTTTTGTTGTCGATAGTACAGGAGAATAGGTCGATACCGGTGATAGTTACTGATGGGGAGGATGAAGTGTTGTTTTATAGGAATATATCGGAGAATGATAGTTTGGGGGAGTATGAGTTGGGGTATAAGTTGGATAGGTTGAAGGCCGATGGGCGGCGGATAGATATAATGATTACGAATGGGGAAGAGCAGCATTTGTATTATTCTGATTCGGCGATAATCAGTATGTTGGAGTATTATCCTTTTGTGCAGATAACGTTGGTTGGGTTGTTGATAATATTTGCGTATATAATATTTTCGAGGGCTAATAAGTATGAACAGAATCTGGTGTGGGTAGGGTTAGCGCGGGAGACTGCGCATCAGTTGGGAACACCTATATCTGCGTTGTTGGGGTGGAGAGATTTATTGCTGTATGAGGATGATATAGAGAAGTGTGTAGTGGCGAGTGAGATGAGTTCGGATATAGCACGATTGCAGTCGATAGCAGATAGGTTTTCGAAGATAGGGAGTAGTCCAGAGATGACGTTGTCGGCAGTAGTGCCAGAGATAGAGGGTGTAGTTGAGTATTTGAAGATGCGAGTTGGGAAGAAGACGAAGTTTGAGATTAGTGTAGCTGAGGGGTATACACCATACGCGTTGCATAATGGGGTGTTAATATCGTGGGCGATAGAGAATATATTAAAGAATTCGATAGATGCTATGAGTGGGAATGGGGAGGTACGGATAGAGGTTAAGCCAGATAAGCATTACTATACGGTGATAGATATTAGTGATAATGGGAAGGGGATGACGAAAGGGCAGGCTCGGAAGATATTTAGGCCTGGTTATACGACTAAGACACGTGGGTGGGGGATAGGGATGAGTCTTACGAAGCGTATTATAGAGGAGTATCATAAGGGGCGGGTGTATGTTAAGCGGACGGAGGTAGGAGTGGGGACGACGATACGGATAGTATTACGTAAATAGGGTACGGACGGCTTCGTCTAATCTTGCGACTTGGATGACGTTGATGTTGAATTTTTTAAAGTCGGAGTAACGGGAGTACTTAGGGATGATTATATGTTTAAATCCGAGTTTGGTAGCCTCGGAGATACGTTGTTCGATACGGTTGACTGGTCTTATTTCTCCAGAGAGGCCTATTTCTCCAGTCATGCAGATTCCATGAGTTATAGGGATGTCGGCGTTGGATGAGAGGACTGAGGCGGCGACACTGAGGTCGATGGCTGGGTCTACGACGCGGATACCTCCAGCGATATTGATAAAGACATCCTTGGTGGCGAGTTTGAATCCAGCACGTTTTTCTAATACAGCCAATAACATATTGAGTCGTCTGGCGTCGAAGCCAGTAGCTGAACGTTGTGGGGTACCGTACGCGGCGGTGCTAGTGAGGGCTTGGATTTCGACGAGTAGTGGTCTCATTCCTTCCATTGCGCCAGCAATAGAGACTCCGCTGAGGTTTTGAGAATACTCGCTAAGGAGGAGTTCGGAGGGGTTGGTAACTTCTCGGAGTCCGTCTCCGAGCATTTCGAAGATACCAATTTCGTTGGTTGATCCGAATCGGTTTTTTATTCCTCGTAATATACGATATTGGTGGTTGTTGTCACCTTCGAATTGTAGGACGACGTCGACCATGTGTTCGAGGACTTTAGGTCCAGCGAGTTGGCCGTCTTTGTTTATGTGGCCTATAAGTATGATGGGGAGGTTTTCTTCTTTAGCGATACGCATAAGGATGGCGGTGCATTCACGGATTTGGGAGATAGAGCCTGGGGTTGAATCGATGTGGTCGGTTTCCATTGTTTGGATGGAATCGATGACGACGATGTCTGGTTTGACGGAGAGGATGTTGTTACGTAGTCGGTCGATGGATGTATCTGAGACGACGAAACAGTTATGTTGGTTGGTTGACTTGATACGTTCGGCTCGAAGCTTGATTTGTTGTGCGCTTTCTTCACCTGAGACGTAGAGGATTTTCTTATCGAGGTTGAGTGCGACTTGGAGTGCGAGGGTAGATTTGCCTATTCCTGGTTCGCCACCGATAAGGATTATAGCTCCAGGGACTATACCACCACCGAGGACGCGGTCGAGTTCGCCGTTATTGGTTTGTATACGGATGACGGCGTTAGCTACGATGTCGGTTATTGGGGTTGGACGAGCTATGGTTGAGGCAGTAGTGGTAAAAGTGGCGGAGGTCTTTTCGAATTTTTCTTCGATGTAAGAGTTCCAGGCACCGCATTGTGGGCATTTACCAACCCATTTTGGGGAGTCAGCTCCGCACTCAGAGCAGAGGTAGACAGTTTTGAGCTTAGCCATGATTATAGTTTTTCTCCGAATGCTAGGTCACCAGCGTCGCCGAGTCCTGGGACGATGTATTTATGAGCATTGAGGTCTGGGTCGACAGCAGCTATCCAGAGGGTGATGTTGTTGTCTTTAATAGCTTGTGCGATATAGTCGACACCTGGTTGTGCTGCAATGATAGACATTAGGTGGGTGTGCTTTGGGGTTCCGAATTTTTTGAGTGCTTCGTAAGTTAGTGCGAGTGAGGAGCCAGTTGCGAGCATGGGGTCGTTAAGTAGGAGGACTTTGCCGTCAAGGTTAGGGGTGGCGACGTATTGGAGGTCGATATTGAAAGAGTCGGCAGAGATGTACTTACGGAATGCTGAGATGAAGCATGACTGTGCGTGGTCGAAGACATCGAGGACGCCTTGATGCATAGGCAGACCTGCACGCATAATGGAGCCTACGACTACTTGGTCAGCGAGTTGTTGGACGGTAGTATTGCCGAGGGGGGTGTTGACGTTTGTGCTTTGGTAGGAGAGTCGCTTGGAGACTTC
>JAJQAH010000038.1 GCA_021203885.1 Oscillospiraceae bacterium
GTTGAAATCTTCCGTAGCCCTTCCGGGAAGTGCCAGAAGTTCGCCGTCTTTTATAAAAAAGATAACTGCCCCATACCATAGAAGAGACTGTAAAATAACCCTTTCGGAACAGCTTTCCGGGAGTCCGTTAATTTTGTACCGGTCGAGCGCCGTTGTTAAAAGGTCGGCAAAAACCCGTTGAAATTCTACGTTATTTTTCATTTTTGCGAGTTTTTTGTTTGTTGTGTTTTTGTTATCTCCTGTGTAAATATCGAATAAATTTCCGAACCACATTTTTTTTTCGCCTCCTTACCTTACGGGGTTATTGGTGTAATATTCCGGGTTTGGCTGAACGTGCCAGAATCTGATTCCGGCCGAAAACTGCGCCGCTATTCCCTCTTTCATCCACATCGGAAGGGACGTATTGCCTACGGTTACGCCGTCCGCTTTCACATAGTTAAAATAAGTCCTATTTGTGAAAAAAGAGGCTTCCAGCGGCGCCGTGTGCTTATACCCGTACATTGTGAGGACTTTGTCGAGTTTTGAAATGTCCGCGTCTGTCGGTCTGTATCGGTAGACATAAATTCCATTACCCACGAAATCGCGGATGCCTTCATTGCGGGGGAAGGATATTTCCGGGGCTATTACGCTGTTCCCCAGTCCGAGGTTTTGTAATTCCTGATATGCTGAAGCCGCAAAATCGCCCTTTATTTTGTCTATGTCTCCACGCTCTAAAAATTGCGTTACGTTTTGCATATTCTGCGTGTCCTGCGGGTTTCCGAAAAGTCCCGTTACGAATTCTACCCCGGCGCCTAAAAGCCCCGTTACTCCACGATTTACCGCCGCTCCTAGTGTCTTAGCCGCCCCGGTTGCGCCGCTTCCGCCCTCTGCGCCGTATGCGCTCAGGACGTTATAAGAAGCCTCCCGGCGTTTCAGTTGCATATCTGTCGTGAATTTTGTGACATCTATTTCAGAACCGCTTTTGTTAGTCCATACAAGGGGCGCGCTTTGCCACGTCATCCCCTTTATACAGTTCGCGAAAAAGTTCGAGGAACTTTTTAAATAATACTTAAAACGAAAATAAGGGTTTCCCTCGGGTCGCGGGTCTGTTATCATTACCACCACGGGGGCGGTGTCGTTGTTATATATGTCCTCGGGTTTAAATTCCGCGCTATTTCCTGATGCTATGGAGACGATGACGTACTTGTTAAGGTCACCGTATAAAAGCCGGTTATTTTTTACGGTCGCGTATATATAAGGAAGATTTACAGAAGCCTCTGTCTTGGCTCCTGTAAGACTTCCTACAAATCCCTCGTCAGTTTCCCCGTAGTTACTCACGGCAGAGCCGGGAATGAGCCATTGCGAGATTATAGCGCTCTCTACACCTAATTCACGGGCGCGTGCTATGCCCTCCACTACTGCCGCGTTTGAAGGGTCAAAAAAGGCCGTTCCGGGGACTCTCACCTGCTTTAAGTTGTCCGGGTCATACATTCCGGCCAGTGTGTAACGGTACGCTTCCAGGGCGGGGACTTTCGGGACAGTCACTTCTGTCGTCTGTATTTCCCCCGTTTCCGGGTCGTTATACGTTGCCGTGTACACGTTGCCGTCTGTCGCGTCTCCCAGTTTGGGGACATCTATTGATGCCTCCATAAATACATAATTGTCAGAATTGTCTGAAAACTGATAACCCCCGTCTGCTATTGTCAGGGGGTTAGAGGGAATTAAAAGCGGGTCATCTTCCGTATACAGTCCGAAAGTGTCGTCTGTCACGTGGTGCCTTTCGGTTATTCCATCGAGGAAGGTAAGAGCGGCCGGACCTCCTGCCGAGGTTATAAAATCCGGGGTAAGTGATAACACGCCCACGTCCGGGCTCGTCATTTCCACGCCGTCCACGAAATAGAACATTGAGGAAATCTGGCAGTAGTCCACGTCTTCAAGCGTTTCATAGTTAGCCGCCACGGCTATTGCTGAAATCCACCGGTTCTGCATCAGGTCCGTACTTTGCAGGTTTGTATGAGAAAAAGACGTGAGAAGGGACGGGCTGTCCGGTATGTTCACTTTATTAAATCCCGTGTTGTGGTAAATTGTGACATCATACATTTATATCACCTCGAAAAAATCGGGGGAGCGGTCGCGTTCAGCCGCGCCCCCGGCCTTTTATTTTGTGAAAACGATGGCGTTATAGTAACTGTCCACGTTTATCGCGTTGTTCGGGCTGTTTGCGAAATAGTTGTTATAAATTCCGCGCGGGTTCCTTATGGGTTCCACGGTGTAAGGGTTCTGTATACTTTCAAAAATCCACCCCTTGTCTGCGAGAAGTGCCAGAACGTCCGCGTTCGGGTCTTTCATATATGCCGCGCTCTTTTCCACGGTGACAGTGTCCGAGCCCTCTGTTTCGTTGTATCCGATGCAGTGCCCGAGGGTGTCATAAACCGGGTAAAGTTTCGTTGAGAATGCGGCGTCTTTATATGCTTCAAGACCGCCGAAATTCGAGACGCCTATAATGTCCACGGGAAGCGTGAGGTCTTCGGGGTTATATGCTCCCACCCTGAGCTGTAACTGTATAGCGATGGGAATGTCGCTTCTTACGAGAAGTTTAAGACGGCTTACGTCCTGCGTAGAAGCAAAACCTGCGGCGTTAAATCCGTCATACTGCGGCAAGGTTTCCATTATCGCGATGACGTTTTTAACATCGGAAATAAATTCCATAAGGTTTTCGTCTGTCGGGGCGTCCTGCCACTCTTTAAGCGTTACCTTCTGGCTGTCTTTGAACGGGTATTTTTCGGAGTTGATGCCGGCGTTTATCGCTTCGAGTTTGTTTTCGTATTTCTGAATAGTGTAAGCATTGCGTAAGCCTTCCATTATTCCGGCCATCAGTTCACTCATGCCGTACTCAGAAGCGAAAATCTGTTTTATCTGGTAATCCTGGACGGTTATCATTGCCTGATAGTCGAAATTCATCTGATAGAAGCGGTCCGAGACTTCCGGCTTATATACTACGAATGGGTCCACACTATCGCCGTTTTTAAGTCCGGTGTATGAAGGACTCATCGGGAGAATACTATTCACTGCCATCCTCTGAATAACTCCGCCGTTGGGCATATCATAAGTCTCTCCAAATCCTTTTTCTTCGAGCGGGTCTTTTGCGTGTGAGATGTTAATAACATTTAACACGGGCATTAAAATTGTTCCGAACCATTCATTGATAAGGTCCCCGCCTGTGTACTGTATAGCCTCAAAACCCTTCGAGGCAAATTCTTCATATGTAAGTTTTCCGGTGTGGTTCTGGAAGTTTGGAGAAATCCTTTTTGCATAGTCCCACAGT
>JAJQAH010000034.1 GCA_021203885.1 Oscillospiraceae bacterium
AAATTCGAACTTGTCCCTATTCATCTGTAGACGTTCTGCCTGCGACCGACGATACTCATTATACTGACGCAAAAACAAAAAACGTTTGTAACTCTCATTAAAAGATTTTGCCGAAAGAATATAAAGCAACTCCGAACTCTCATCCCTATTCAAACTCTCCTGATAAATAATCCGTGCATACTCCTCTTTTAATAAATCTATCTCATTTTGTAACGAGTCAAGACGTACATTCAAAACTTTAATCTGATCAGAAAAAGATTTTATCTCCGTACGATAAATCAAAATAAGCTGACGACGTTTTGCTATAAGATCATCAAGAATCTGAATTTGTGCCAGCTCGTCAGTCTTCTTTTCCGAATACTCCTCAAGCAACTTATTGTTCGACTCAATAGTTGCCATCAGATTATCTTTCTCAGCACTGAGCTGCAAAATATTCTGTGCAGAAAGATTAATAGATAATAGTAATATGAAAAGTAAGACCCGTCGCATCATTCGTATGTTAGTTTCTTCGTCCCGTTGATTTCAATGTTCCTCTGGTTCAGAGAAAAAATGTAACTCTTATTCTCGTAGTTTATGTTAAATAACAGATTTTTCGGTAAATTTATATTTTCAACCACGTCGTAATTTTCACAATGAATCTCAGCTGCAAACTGTGCTTGCGAAACAACAATGCTACTTAACGTGTAATCGTCGTTCATCTCTATCTTCATCTGCGTTCTCGAATCGGATTTTTCAATGTAATACCGGCTCGCCTTTTTATAAATATCAAAATTCGAAAAACTTGTCTGACCAAAAACAAGATAAACAGGTGGCAACTTCCCAAGCAATATCGACTGCAGTATAGTCTGAATATCAAAACCAACATTCATCGGCGAAGGTATATCCGCATAATTCGATTTAACAAGAATCTGACTTCTCTCCACTTTCGCCCTTCCTCCCTCAATCGGTGGAAACGCAAGAGCAATAGTCGTAATAAACTGCTTGTCTCGCTCAAAGAAAATATTCAAATTTAACTTCGGTGCCGAAAACGACTCCGCATCAAAATTTATCCCTCTCGAAAAAAATGTTCTGAAATTATCAGGAATCGCTACACACGAATCTACAAACGCCAAAAACTCCGTCTTACTTATCTTCGTCTCATCGTCCGTCTCCAACATTTCAACCCCATTCTCTTTCTTATTTTTTCCGCAAGACGTAAGAAGAGTTAACAGTATTAATATCGAAACAATCCTACTCGAAATACTCATTTTCACTCACTTTTTTATTCAGTATTTCATTCTCTTCATCATACTCCTGTGCCTTCTTCCAGTTCTTCAATGCATCATCTGGATAGCCACAATGATAGAGTATATCCCCATAATGCTCATAATAAACAGAACGATCTTCCTCCAATTCTACGCCCTTCAACTTCTCCATCGCCATGTCCATAATAAACTTCGCATCCGTATAGAGCTTTTTTCTAAACAATATCCATGCATACGTGTCAAGAAATACTGGATTATTTGGCTCAAGATTAACAGCCGTACGTATCATCTTCTCAGCCTTATCTAAATCACGATCAACTAACGAAAGATAATACGAAAAATTATTTAGTGCCATCGTATTATATTCATCCTTCTCCAACAACCGATCGTAACACTCAAAGCACTGATCCAAACTATCTAACTCATGATAAATCTCAGCCATCGATTCTAACACCGTCGAGTAAAATCCTTTAGTATCCGAATCAATCATAAAATTATCTAACGCTCTGTCATACAACGTCTTACATGGCTCGTATGCCTTCGTAAACTCCTTCGAATAAGTCAGATCCCAAACATAATTTATACCGATAAAAGGATCGTCAGGATAATAATCGTATGCTATCTCCGAATAATTTTTGTAATCCTCCGTCCCAAATTCCAATATTCTCAGGAACATCAACCAATCGTCGGGATCACCCGATGTCATACCGAAAAACTTCTTGAAATAATCAATCGAGTTCACCGTATCGCGTTTTTCCAAAATCAAATAATGAGCATAAAAATTGTAAAGCTCCTCCTGCTCTGGATACATCTCGAAACATTTATTAATACTCTCCTGCACAAACTTCTGATTATGTGTGTTTCTTCCATTCAACACCGACCCATCAGTATATTTCAACAAACGGGAATACTTCTGATAAAAATCTATCTCTTGATTGGCAAAAGCACTCTTCGAAATATCGTAAAAGTCCGAAACATTCTTCATCTTCAGTCTGAGTTCAGCTAAATCAAATAAATACTTCGAACCATCATTCAGAGTTGTCGCTTTCTGTAACATCTTGTAACCATTCGTCGTATCACCCTGTGCTAATAAAAACGTAGCATAACTGTACGTGTACAAAGCACTCAGAGGATTATCCTTATACAACTTTGCCAAATATTTCACCGCCTCCTTCATATTTCCACACTTAGCATAAATCTCAGCTCGTTCCAATTTCAGATAATCAATCTCACCCTGATCCTCAGGTCGTATACCATCTAAAACCCTCAAAGCATTTTGCTTATCCTTACACGAACAATAAAGCCGCTCCAACAATATCGCACTGTTTGCATCGTCAGGATCTTCCTCAATTATTCGTGACAACAAAAGTATAGCCTGATCGTATTGATAAAGATTCAATTTCAGATTAACAGCATACTTCATATAATGAACATTCGCCGAATCCAAAGCTATAGCCCTATCAATGAACAAGTTAGCATTCTTTAGGTCATTCTTTGTTAAGTAAATTCGTGATATTTCATAATAAACCGTCGCCGAGTTTTGATTAAATTTTAAACTCGAAATATATAAATCCATCGCCCGTGAATAATCACCTTGCAAACGATTATACAACGCCTCCGAAAAGAAAAAATTAAAGTTGAAACTATTCTCCAATACTTGTTGCGACTGAGCTTCGAAAGAGAATAAGAGAACGAATAATATTGCGTGTATTTTTTTCATCGTTAACTATTTTAGACCCGAATGACCAAACCCACCAGCTCCACGCTCACTATCCTCAAGACTCTGTACTTTAACAAAATCTACCTTAACTATCGGTGCAAAAACCATCTGGCAGATACGATCGCCATTCGTAATCGTAAAATCTTGATTCGACAAATTTATCAAAATAACCTTTATCTCACCACGGTAATCTGCGT
Source organism: Oscillospiraceae bacterium (assembly GCA_021203885.1). Taxonomy (GTDB): domain Bacteria; phylum Bacillota; class Clostridia; order Oscillospirales; family Oscillospiraceae; genus JAJPXI01. The sequence continues at coordinate 3,162 of JAJQAH010000034.1, forward strand.
CGATTGTTCCAGGCGTATTCAAAACAGTAATACCATTTTTGGTTGCCAACCCACTTCGTGGACGTATCTGAGCTTCTATACCATGTGGTATCTCCAGAAAAATACCCGTCGGGACAAGCACTCTTTCTAACGGCTTAATTAT
>JAJQAH010000082.1 GCA_021203885.1 Oscillospiraceae bacterium
CCTTTCCCGATCACCGGGATCAGCCGCACGGCGGTCGTCTTCTGGTTGACCATGCCGATGGCCATCTCGTCCGCAATGATCCCGGCAAGCGTACTCGCCGGCGTGTCGCCGGGGATGGCGATCATGTCCAGCCCCACGGAACAGACACAGGTCATTGCCTCCAGTTTTTCCAAAGTCAGGGCATGAGCCTCTGCCGCGTCGATCATTCCCTGATCCTCACTCACCGGAATGAACGCGCCGCTTAAGCCTCCCACATACGAGGATGCCATAATGCCTCCCTTTTTTACCTGATCGTTTAACAGCGCAAGCGCTGCCGTCGTGCCGGGCGCGCCCGCGTACTCCACTCCGATCTCCGTTAAAATGTCTGCCACACTGTCCCCGATCGCGGGAGTGGGCGCCAGAGACAGGTCGATGATGCCGTACGGCACGCCGAGCAGTTCGGATGCCTCCTTCGCCACCAGCTGGCCGACACGGGTGATCTTAAACGCCGTCTTTTTGATCGTCTCGCAGAGCACCTCAAAATTTTCGCCCCGCGCCTCCTCGATCGCGCGCTTTACGACGCCCGGGCCGCTGACACCGACATGAACCGCGGCATCCGCTTCACTCACCCCGTGAAACGCCCCCGCCATAAACGGATTGTCATCCGGCGCGTTGCAAAACACCACCAGCTTCGCGCAGCCGATGGAGTCCCGCTCCTTTGTGCGCTCCGCGGTCTCATGTACGATATTGCCCATCAGCCGCACCGCGTCCATGTTGATCCCCGTCTTCGTGGATCCCACGTTGACGGACGCGCAGACGCGCTCCGTTTCAGCCAGCGCCTGCGGGATCGAGAGGATCAGCCGCTCCTCCCCCTCTGTCATCCCCTTGGAAACGAGGGCGGAATATCCGCCGATAAAGTTCACATCGACCGCTTTGGCCGCCGCGTCGAGTGTCTCCGCGATCGCGCAAAAATCCTCCGGCGTCCGGCAGGCCGACGCGCCGATGAGCGCGATGGGCGTGACGGAGATCCGCTTGTTCACGATCGGGATGCCGTACTTTTTCTCGATCTCCTGCCCGATGGGCACAAGGTCGCGCGCCACGGTCGTGATCTTGTCATAGATGTTCTGCCGCAGCGTTTTCAGATCCGCGTCGACGCAGTCCAGCAGGCTGATGCCCAGCGTGATCGTGCGGACATCCAGATTCATCTGGCTGATCATGCGGTTTGTTTCGTTGACTTCATAGATATTGATCATGAATTACACCCTGTGCATCATTTCGAAGATCTCTTCCTTCTGGCACGTGATGACGACCCCGATCTCCTCTCCGATCGTGTCCATCGCCGCCGCGCACTCGTCAAACGGAACATCGGATCCGCCGAGATCCGCGACCATCATCATGTTGAAATAGTCCTGCACGATCGTCTGGCTGATGTCCAGCACGTTGATGCCGTGTTCCGCCAGATAGACACAGATGCGCGCGATGATGCCCACCGTGTCTTTTCCCACTACCGTGATGACGATTTTATCCGTTTCTTTTTCCATAACCTCTTCCTCTAAAATGTGATCAGTTCCGATTGTACGTCCCGCGCGGCCACCTCGATGGGAAAATCCGACCCCCTGTAGGGATTGTCTCCCATTGAGATCTCCATCCGCACGCTCTCACAAGCCAGCTCCGGATAGTTGTTCTCCGCGCTCAAGTGCCCCAGGATCACGCGCTGAAACCCATCGTGCAGCACCTGGCCCAGCAGCTGTCCGGAGAGTTCATTGGACAGATGCCCCTTCTCTCCGAGGATCCGCTGTTTTAAAAAATAGGGATAACGCCCGACCAAGAGCATGTTGACATCGTGGTTTGCCTCCAGCAGCAATACATCCAGCCCCTGCAGCATCTCCACGGTGTGGGCGTCATAGATGCCGAGATCCGTGATCACGGCCATGGATTTTTTCCCGCTCCGCATGATGTAGGCCACGGGATCCGCCGCGTCGTGTGAGGTGGAGATAGGCAGAACAGTCATATCTCCGATCACAAACGGAGACTCCGGCAGAACCTCGCAGAACAGGGACCGGTCGATGTCGCCCAGCGACGCGGTCCGGTAAATCTCCTCGATCGTCCCGCGCGTGGCGTACATCGGCAGCCCGAACTTTCGCGCGAGAACACCAAGCCCCTTGATGTGGTCCGTGTGCTCGTGCGTGATCAGGATGCCGTCCAATTCCGAAACATTGAGGCCGATTTCCTGTAAACCGGCCTCAATACGTTTTCCGCTGATCCCGACATCCAGCAGGATATGACAGTGATCCGATCCCGCGTAGATGCAGTTTCCGCTGCTGCCGCTGGCAATGCTGCACAGCTCCATTTTGTTCCTCCGTCCGTGTAAAAAAACCAACTCTTACGCGTCTGCGGTTTTCCTTACCTTCTCCGTCGGCTCGATGTATAACTGCTCAAGCAGACGCTCCGCCTTGATGAACATTTCCTGGGGCGGTCCGCTGTTTTCGATCACATGCGTCGCCTCATACAGATAGTCATCTTCGGTAGGCTGGCTGGCGATAATCTCATCGATACGCTCGTCCGAGTAGCCGCGGCTTTTCTTCACACGCTCCCTGCGGATCTTCTCCGGCGTATCCAGATACCACAGTCTGTAATTGAACGGCCAGTAATCCATGAAAATGGGAAACGGCGTTTCAAACACAAGAAGGTCCAGTTTTTCATCTATAAACTCCCGGGTCGCGACTTCCCGGGCATACGCCTTGACCGCCGGGTGGATATGCGCGTTCAGCGCATGCCGCTGCACCTCATTGGTGAACAGCACATCTGCCATCTTGGCGCGGTCCAGGCTTCCGTCGTCTTGCCAGACATCGAACGGGCCAAACAGGGCTCTTGTCTTCTCGTAACAGGTGCCGCCCGGCGCCATCATATCGTGCGCGATCTCATCCGCCGACATGATCCGGCTGTTGTAATTCCTTCCCAAATATTGTGCGAGTTCCGTTTTCCCGGCGCCGACGCCTCCGGTGATTCCAATAAAACGCATTTTGTAAACTCCTTTCAAGAAAAATATTATGCTGCTTCCTCTTATACTGCTATTGTATAGCAAAACACCCGGTGGGTCAATGCGCTTCCAACCAATTTTCGCCCTCGCCGATATCCACCTCGAGATCGACCGACAGTTCCGCCGCGTGACGCATCTCCTCCCCGATGATCGTCTTTGCCTGTTCCGCCTCCTCTTTCGGGGCCTCCACGAGCAGTTCGTCGTGCACCTGCAGGATCAGCTTCGAGCGAAGCCCCTCCGCCGCCAGACGATGCGCGACGCGGTTCATGGCGATCTTGAT
>JAJQAH010000078.1 GCA_021203885.1 Oscillospiraceae bacterium
GGCGAAAGGCGACTGGACGATGGAGGATTTCTGCCGGGAGACCGTCAGTCAGCTTCGGCAGGAGATCGGCCCGGAGGGCCGTGTTCTGCTGGCACTTTCCGGAGGAGTGGATTCTTCCGTGCTGGCGGCGCTGCTGGCGGAAGCCGTCGGGAACCGTCTGACCTGTGTATTCGTGGATCACGGACTGATGCGGAAAAACGAGGGCAATGAGATCCAGGCCGCATTTGATAAGTGGGATATCCGCTTTGACCGCATCAATGCCGAGCAGCGTTTTCTGGATAAATTGGCCGGTGTGACGGATCCGCAGGAAAAAAGGCGGATCATCGGCGCTGAATTCGGTTATGTCTTTAACGAGGCGGCCGACCGGTTCCAGATCAGTGACAAGGATTTTCTTGCGCAGGGCACCATTTACCCCGACGTGATCGAGTCCGGTCTCGGTGACTCCGCGACGATCAAGAGCCACCATAACAGACTGCTGCCCCAGGAGACCATCGACCGGTTCAAAGGCGTTCTGGAGCCTCTGAGCCTGCTTTTTAAGGATGAGGTAAGAGCTCTGGGCCGTCAGTTGGGACTGCCTGAATATCAGGTGGACCGGCAGCCGTTTCCCGGACCGGGTCTTGCGATCCGGATCATCGGGGACGTGACAAAGGAAAAATGCGATCTGCTGCGGGAAGCCGACTACATTATGCGGAAGGAACTGGAAGAGGCCGGAGAGGCTAAAAACCTGAGCCAGTATTTCTGTGTCCTGACGAACTGCCGCTCGGTCGGGGTGATGGGCGATGAACGCACTTACGATTATACCCTGGCTCTGCGCGCTGTGACGACATTCGATTTTATGACCGCTGACTGGGCGAGAATTCCCTATGATATTTTAAATAAAATTTCTGGGCGAATTGTCAATGAGGTGAGAGGGATCAACAGAGTTGTGTATGATATTACCTCAAAACCGCCCGCCACGGTGGAATGGGAGTGACTGAAGCCATTCCCGGAAGGAGAAAGAATAGCACCTGCATCCTTTTCTCCGCTTAAAATTAAATAAGGGCCCTATAAAGGGCCTGTGGGAACCGGGAAGGCTTCCGCTTATTGACAGTTCGTCCTTGACTATCATTAACGAAAGGACGATGAAATAAAATGGAAGACATTTCTTTTGGTATTTGGTTCCTGATCGGCGCTATACTGGTGTTCTGGATGCAGGCCGGCTTCGCAATGGTGGAGACCGGTTTTACCAGAGCCAAGAACGCCGGAAATATTTTGATGAAGAACCTGATGGACTTCTGTATCGGTACACTGATGTTCATCTTGATCGGTTTCAGTTTTCTCCTCGGAGAAGACCTGATCGGGCTGATCGGTAAGCCTGGGTTCGATATCTTTACAGAGTACTCCAATTTCGATTGGTCTGACTTTATCTTTAACCTGGTTTTCTGCGCCACGACCGCCACAATCGTATCCGGTGCCGTGGCTGAGAGAACGAAATTCAAGGCATACTGCATTTATTCCGCGGTAATCTCCGCGCTGATCTACCCCATTGAGGCACACTGGGTCTGGGGCGGCGGCTGGCTCGCCAACCTGGGATTCCATGATTTTGCCGGATCCTGCTGCATTCACATGGTGGGCGGCATCTGTGCCATTATTGCGGCCGCCATGCTGGGACCCCGTATCGGCAAGTTCTCCAGGGATACGGGTGGTAAAATAACGAAAGTCAATGCGATTCCCGGACATAACCTTCCGATCGCCTGCCTGGGCGTATTTATCCTGTGGATGGGCTGGTACGGATTCAACGGCGCCGCCGCCACTACGCTGAGCCAGCTGGCTTCGATCTTTGTGACGACGACCATCGCACCTGCCATCGCAACGATCGTGTGTATGCTGTTTACATGGATCCGCTACGGAAAACCGGATGTGTCCATGTGTCTAAACGCCGCGCTAGCCGGCTTGGTCGCCATTACGGCCGGATGCGATGTGGTCGATGCGCTGGGTGCGATCATCATCGGATTTGTTTCCGGATTCCTGGTTGTGTTCGGTGTCTGGTTCCTGGACCATGTGCTTCATGTGGATGACCCGGTGGGCGCTGTTGCTGTGCACGGGCTCAACGGTATCTGGGGCACCATCGCCGTCGGTCTGCTTGCCAGTCCCAATTCTCCGACGATCGCGGAGGGAATCGACGAAGTAGGTGTCGGCCTGTTCTACGGCGGCGGATTCAGCCAGCTGGGGGTCCAGTGCCTCGGATTCATTTCCATCGGTGCTTTTGTGGCCGCATTCATTGCACTGACCTTTGTGATTATCAAGGCGATCTGCGGGATCCGCGTCAGTGCGGAAGACGAGATCGTCGGCTTGGACAGTGCCGAGCACGGCCTTCCTTCCGCCTACTCCGGATTCAATCTGATGGATGTTTCCGGTACCATGATTATGGATGTGAATGAGAATACAGACCTGGGCGAGTCCGACTACGACGCCGCCAGCGAGGCACAGCGTGAAGCCGCAGTACCTGTCGTGGAGAAGCCTGTTTCCTATACGCCGAGCGGGATCTACAATTGTGAGATCATTGCCAGGCAGTCCCGTTATGAGGAGCTGCGCAAGGCCCTGAACGAGCTGGGCGTGGCCGGTATGACTGTCACGCAGGTTATGGGCTGCGGTGTCCAGAAAGGTGCCGGGGTTAAATACCGTGGTGCTGAACTGGATGCTTCACTTCTGCCGAAAGTAAAAGTGGAAGTCGTGGTATGCAAGATCCCTGTCAAGGACGTGGTGGATACAGCCAAGAAGGCACTGTATACCGGCCATATCGGAGACGGCAAGATCTTTGTGTACAACGTGGAGCAGGTCATCAAGGTCCGCACGGGCGAGACCGGACTGAACGCTCTGCGTGACGTGGAGTAAAAAATCTATCCTTTATTTTTATTTTCTCACACAGTTCCGGGGGGTCACAGCGGCAAAGGCCGCGGTGGCCCCGTTGGAGCCCTTTTTAGGGCTCGGTTGTCTGACCGCTGACGAAATGGATCGGTGGACTGCAGCGATTCATTTCGTCAGCGGTTAGTCGCGAAAACGGGAAGACGCCGTCGGCGGTACGGCTCCGTTTTCACCGCTTACTAAATATAAGGAGTTATTTATGTGTTCGATAATGGGCTTTTGCGGCAGCGGACTTTCTGAAGAGGAATTCACTGCCGGATTGGAAAAAACCGCGTCCCGGGGACCCGACCGGATCCGGATCCTGACATTCGATCACGCGATGATGGGCTTTGAACGCCTGACCATCATGGGCCTGTCCGAATCCGGCATGCAGCCGTTTGTCCGGGG
>JAJQAH010000109.1:0-12819 GCA_021203885.1 Oscillospiraceae bacterium
CTTCGCTACACCCGGATAACGACAACAGTTAGGATAGCATAGTTTCGGGAAATTTGCAAGATGACCGGGACAATTTCCATGAAAATATTTTGTAAGACGACAGTGTTAATGCGCGCAGGAACTAAGACAAAAACACCGTGAGCGGTTTCTCAGCCGCTCACGGTGTTTTTAGCAAAACTGCTCACATATTCAGGTTCCGACGTACCTTGATATCCACGTGCTTTTTCAACTCTTTTGCGATTTCTCTGCTGTACTTGTTTTTTTCGTCCATCAGGTGGATTTCCACTTCGTCTCCTTCATCATTCAGATAGGTCAGGAACAGACGATGGTGATACTCATCCCTGTGTAAACCGGAGGAGCTGAATCCGGCGAGGCCTCCGACAAGTTCTCCAACTTCCTGACCGGTTTCTCCAAACAGTAGTCCGCCCGCCACATCGCCGATAATGCTGCCTGCGACCGAGCGGTTTTCCGTTTTGTGCTCCTGCTCGGACTGTCCGTGCACAATGTTGGTCAGTTTGTCGTACTGTATGTCGACGGGACCGTGGGAACCGGAGATCTCCAGGTACGTATCATACAGGTTTATCATGATTTCATCATTGGGCTGATACCCTCTGAACGGGTCCACCACCTTCATGGGTGCGCTGAGAATAGCTCTCTCTTCCATGGGTTTCTCCTCCTTTTTTACATGTTTTTTCGGATGGATCGCCTTGAATATGTTCTGATTATATCATCTTTTGGTATGTGTGGCAAGCAAAACAGACTGTAATTTGACCCGTTGTTTCTGAAAGCCGGCGTACCGTTGCGATCCTGAGCTGCAAAAGCGGAAAAAGGGAAATCCTGAGATCCAAAATCAGATAATCTTTTTGGAAAGCAAATTGCAATTTGCCGGCGGATATGATATAGTATATCATGAGGTTGAGCGGGGTTTCTCATGGAAACATCACGAAGCAAGGAGTACTCGGATGAGCTACGCAGATCAGGTTTTTATTGAAAATTGCAGGGATATCCTGGAAAACGGGGTATGGGATACTGACAGGGAAGTCCGTCCCCGCTGGGAGGACGGGTCTGCGGCCCACACCATAAAAAAATTCGGCATTGTCAACCGATACGATCTGAGACAGGAATTCCCCGTACTGACCGTGCGCAAACAATTTTTCAAAAGTGCGCTGGATGAGCTGCTTTGGATCTGGCAGAAGAAATCCAACGATACCCATCAGCTGAAAAGCCATATCTGGGATGCCTGGGCGGATGAAAACGGAACCATAGGAAAAGCTTACGGCTATCAGCTGGGTGTCAAGCATGCCTATCCGGAAGGGGAGTTTGATCAGGTGGACCGGGTCCTGTACGACCTGAAAAACAATCCGGCATCCAGGCGGATCCTGACCAATCTCTATAACCATCACGACCTGAATGAAATGGCATTGTATCCCTGCGCCTACTCCATGACATTCAATGTCTCCGGCAACACGCTCAACGCGATCCTGAACCAGCGGTCTCAGGACATGCTGACGGCGAACGGATGGAACGTCATGCAGTATGCAGCTCTGGTCCATATGATGGCGCAGGTCTCCGGCCTGGAGGCGGGGGAACTGGTCCATGTGATCGCGGATGCCCACATCTACGACCGGCATGTGCCCATCGTGGAAAAGCTGATCGAACGGGAACCCCTGCCGGGCGTACAGCTCTGGATCGACCCGGAGATCACGGACTTTTACGAATTTACGACGGACAGTCTGAAACTGCCGGGATATCAGGGCCATCCGCTGGAAGATCCCATCCCGGTGGCGGTGTAGCATGAATCTGATCGTGGCGGTGGACCAAAACTGGGCCATCGGAAAAGGCGGAGATCAGCTGACATATATAAAAGATGATTTAAAGCGGTTTCAGTCGCTGACGACCGGGGGCACGATCATTCTGGGCCGCCGGACGCTGGACACCTTCCCGGGCGGCAGGCCGCTGAAAAACAGACGGAACCTGATCCTGTCCCGGGACCCGGATTTCCGGGCGGAGGGCGCGCAGGTGTACCATGACCTTGACTCCCTGCTGGCCGACGCACCGGAAGATGCCTTCGTAGTGGGCGGGGCCAGTATATACCGGCAGCTGCTGGATTGCTGCGACACAGCCTATGTGACATATATCCTGGCCGGGTACGACGGGGCCGACGCCTGGTTTCCCGATCTGGACAGCCGTCCCGAGTGGAAACTGGCGGAAGAGGAAGGCCCCTTTACGGACGAGGTCAGCTATACATACCGAACTTACAAAGCCGAACGATAGATCCGTTTTCCAAAACTTTCCGAATCGCCCGGAAAGCGGCGGGAGAGGATCCAAATACTGGTTTGCGGGAGCTGGAACATGCGGCATTTGATTGATTTTGGAGATATAACCCGTCAGGAATGGGACGAGCTGTATCAGCAGAGCAGTGCCATTATCGACGACCCGGATGCCTTTGTCGATGCCTGTCACGGCAAGGTATCGGCTAATCTTTTCTTTGAACCGTCCACCCGCACCAACTTCTCTTTCCAGACCGCCATGCTCCGCCTCGGCGGCAGCGTGTTCGGCTTCGCGGATCCCAATTCCTCCTCCATGGCCAAGGGGGAGTCCCTGAAAGACACGATCAAAATGGTCTCCGCCTACGCGGACGTGATCGTCATGCGCACGCCCTGGGAGGGGGCGGCCCGGGCGGCCTCCCTGTACTCCAACGTGCCCGTGATCAACGCCGGGGACGGCGGACATATGCATCCCACGCAGACCATGGCCGACCTGACGACGATCACGCGCCTGCGGGGCAGCGTGGACGGCCTGTCTATCGGCCTCTGCGGTGATCTGAAATACGGCCGCACGGTTCACTCCCTGATCAAAGCCATGGAGATGTTCAGCGGCCTTAAATTTTATCTGATCTCTCCCCGGGAGCTGGCCCTGCCCGAATATATGCGCGCGTTCATGAAGGAACACAACATGTGGAACGTGGAGGTGACGAGCCTGGAGGCCGTGATCCCCCAGCTGGACGTCCTGTATATGACCCGTGTGCAGAGGGAACGGTTCGTGGACCCGCTGGAATACGAGCGGAACAAAGGCATATACATTCTGAACCGCCGCAAGCTGGACCAGGCCAGAAAGGACCTTCTGATCATGCACCCGCTGCCCCGGGTGGACGAGATCGACGTGGATGTGGACGACGACGACCGGGCGGTCTACTTTGACCAGGCCCGGTACGGCATGTTCGCCCGCATGGCCCTGCTGCTGGACCTGGCCCATCAGCCCAGAGAGAATCCGCCGCCCGTGGAGATCGGGACGGAGCCGGTATGCCATAATCCTAACTGCATCACGCAGACGGAGCACTACCTGCCGCCGCTGGTGAAAAAGATCGGGGATACGGAGTGCTGCGCGTTCTGTGATACGCCTCTGGAATAGGGCCCGGAGAAAATACCACGCCCCCGGAAGACGCTGAAAAAAAGCGTCTCCCGGGGGCGTTTTGTTTTTCGGGAAAGCCCGAAGGCACGGGCCGGTTCCTTACTTGGTGGCGCGCTCCTGGATGATCTCCACCATCTGGCCCACGTCCTTCATGGAGGAGATCTCGCTCATCTTGAACTTCATGCCGAAGGTGCGCTGCACCGTGTCGATCAGGGTGATGTGCTCCAGGGAGTCCCAGCCGTCGATATCCTTGGCGGTGGTGTCGGCGGTGACGGTGATGGTGTCGTCGTCGAAAAGTTTGCGGAATATTTTGTCCAGTCGCTCGTAGATCTCGTTGGTATCCATTATTCTTCCTCCTTTGGATTGCCGCTGACGGCAATGACGTGATTCTGGTTTTCGTATCCTTCCACAGGCAGCTCCCATACGGCGTTTCCCTCCTCGTCCCGGGAAACCAGCGTGAAACCGAATGTTCCGTACAGATCTTCCACCATGTGGTTTTTGGCGGTGGGGTAGTAGTAGCCCCGGATGCGGGAGATGCCGGCTTCCCGGCATTTGGCCACCAGGGTATCCAGCATGGCCTGTTCCATGTCCCGTTTCAGGACCCGGCAGCTCATGAGCCACAGATCGATATCCAGCGTGTCGCCGTTCTTTTTCCCGATGACCACGGAGACCACGCCGTTATCGCCGAACTTATCCGTCAGCTTTCCGTACAGCCGGATATAATCGGGACTGCGGAAGATATCCTCCATCTCCGAGCTGGTGTAGCGGCGCGTGGTCAGATTGAACTGATTGCTCTTATTGGTCAGCTGGGTGATGCGGGCCAGATAGACGGGGAGGAAGTCGTCGATGACGGCCTCCATCTCCAGGGACTGCAGGTACTCGTCGTAGTTTCCGAAGGAGGCGATCTCCGCGTTTCGCAGCACGTTTTTCTTGTACATGTCGTTGCGCTTCAGGTCGTCCTCGCTGAAAGTGGTGACCTCGAAGAACCCGCTGCGGTCCAGCGTGGTGATATACTCCTCCAGGGCATCCATCTCCGGCACGCCCACGCCCGGCAGCTGTCCCCGCACGATCGCGCGCTCCGCCGGGTTGTCGTCCACGAACACGATGGATTCCGGCAGGATATCCAGCTCGGCCGCGATCCGGGCGATATTCTGATCCTTGTTGTCCCAGTTGGCCTTGATCACGATGAAGTCGTCGGGCCGCAGGACCCCCTCCGGATGGTTCAGGCCCGCGATTGCGTTCTCCTCGTCGTTTTTCGAGCAGACGGTCAGCACGATGCCCAGATCCTTCAGCGCCTTCAGGTAGGACTGAAACTCGTAATAGGACTGGCTGACGCCGGTCTCCTGCCCGATCTCGATGCCGTCCACGCCGTCGTCGCCCACGACGCCGCCCCAGAGGGTGTTGTCCAGATCCAGAGCCAGCGCCTTTTTGTTCCGGCCGAAGATGGATTTGATGATATTGGCCACATTGAAGGCAAACAGCGGGATCGCGTCGGTGCACATGGCGTATTTGTACATATTCCAGTACAGGGGATCGGACCAGGCCTTCAGGCCGTAGTCCGCCGAGATGTAGTTCAGATCGCAGATGTGGAATTCCTCATGTTCCCGGGCGTAGCCGGCGAAGGCCTCGTTCAGACGGGAAAGGAAGCACGTGCGGCCGTGGATGTCGTAGCAGTCCCGGTTGCCCATCAGGCGGAACAGGGGCATGTCGAAGTTATTCTGGATCACCGGGCAGCGGAATTTTTCCGCTATGCTCTCCCACATGGCGGTGAAACGGCCCAGCTCCGAGCGGAGTTTCTCATCCACCTCCGCCTCCGTGTCCCCGGGCTCCGGCCACAGGGAGATGTTCCGGTTGGAGGTGTGGATGAAGATCACGTCGGGGTGAAATTCCAGAAGCTCCTCGGAGGGGAACATGGCGTCCTGAAAATACTGGGCGTATTCCGACTGGTAGAACTCGGGCTCGATGCCCATATCCAGCAGGAACAGTTCCAGGACCGAAACGATATCGTTGGTGGTGGACCCGCCGAAGACGGCGATCTTTTTCGCGACCCGTCCGGCCGGCTCGGCCAGCAGCTGTTTCCGCAGCGCCTTCCGGTTCTGGAAGATCTCGTCCGGATCGAAGGGATACTCCAGTTCTCTCACGGTTCCTCCGCCTCCTCCGTATCGGCCCCGGTCACGTCCGGCGCGTAGTCGACCACGTGCCAGTCGGGAGCCTGGGTCATCAGGGTCGGGACATATTTCGAGTTGGTGCCCACCATGGCGAACGTGCTGGTGGTGAATACCACGTCCGTGATATCCATGTCCTCGATGAAGTTGATCAGGTTGAATTCGCAGTACCGGATATCCACCACGTAGATATCCTCGAAGGAGCTGGTATAGAACGGGATCTCCGCGTTGCCGTAACTGTCCTTGACCACCAGCAGTTTCCGGCCGTTATCCACGTCCGTGCTGACTTTGACCGTGATGTTGTCGGCGCCCATGAACATGACGTAGCTCTCGTGGGCCGGCTGGATCAGGTCTCCTTCGTGCTCATAATTGAAAGCCGTGTCGTAGAAGAAGGTGCGGTATGAATTCGTCGGCCAGTAATAGTGGAAGGTCTCCGGATCGTTCAGAAGGCGGGTATCCTTCGTATAGCCGTACATGGTGCCCACATAGCCGTCAAAGGAGTCGGGGGTGTATTCGGAAATATCCGCAAAGGGGAGATCGGCGGCCTCGACCAGGGTCTTGGCGGCGTAATAGGCACCTAAAGGCGCCCAGTGGGCGTCCGTGCGCAGATAGATGTCCTCATCCGTATGTTTGGAAAGGACCGGGCACAGATTGATCTTGGTGACCCCGTCATCCAGTTTGGCATGGACATTTTCGATACACTCGGACTGATCGTTGGAATATTCGGACGCGTTGCTGGGTATATAGAACTGGCTGGACAGGGGCGCGGGCATGGAATAGATGTTCACATGGTCGCCCACCGCGGCCTGGAGTGCGTTTATTCCCTCGGCGTAGTTGTCGCCGGAGCCGCCGCCGAACAGGGACAGACACTTCCAGTGGCCGTCCTGATACACGATCATCAGGCCGTTGGAGAAGTCAAACTCGGCTTCCTGGGCGGTATAGTCGGTCTGCTCTTCCTCTTCCACTTCCTCCTCCACGGCCTCCACATCGGCCTCCGTCTGGACCCCGGCCGGCTCCGCGGCCTTCAGGATCCGGACCACGTTGCCGTTGCTGTCATAGATCTCGTTTTCCTCTTCCTCATCCAGGTCGTTCCCCACGTCATTGGCCGTAATGTCCACATTGACCAGCGTGATGGTGTTCGTGTCGGAGGTCAGGCCGAACAGGGAGGAGATGCTGTAGCTCATATTCTTCAGCGTGTCCCGGTTGGGTACGGTGTCGTCGAACCAGGTGGCAACATCCGCCGTAAAGTCCCCGGAGAAATAGGAGGACAAGGTGAAGGTGGGAAACTGCTCCAGGGTCCGGTTTTCAAGCAGGGAGACCGTGGAGCGGGGGAAGAACAGCAGGTATACCAGTATGGCCGCGTAGCACACCGTCAGGATGGCTACCGAGACCAGGGCGACCGTCTTTCCGCTTTTCCGGTCTTTCCGGTCCTTCCGGCCGTGGGTCCGCTGCCGGGGCACATAACCGTCGGGCGTTTCGCCGTCCGGCGTCCGGCCTCCGCGGTCCCTGTCGGAGCTCCTGCCGGTGTCCCTGTCGGAACTCCTGCCGGAATCCCTGTCGGAACTCCTGCCGGAATCCCTGTCGGAACTTCTCCCGGTATCCCTGTCGGAGCTCCTGCCGGAATCTCTGCCTGTCCCGGATCCGCTCCGCTTCTGATCCCCGGTATCCAGGATGCTGCTCCAGTCGGGGACCTCCTCGGATTCGGACGTGGTGCGCCAGCCCCGGGTCTCGGCGGAACCGTTGCGGGAAGATCCGCTTCCGGCGGCCTCCCGTCCGGAAGATCCGGAGGTGCCGTTTCTGCCCTGCAGGCGTTTGCCTCCGCGGCTGGATTCCCTGCGGCTGCTGCTGCGCCCGCCCGTTCCGCCGGCACTGTCCGCCCTGCTCCGGGCGGCATCAGCCGGTTTGGACATGTCCTCGATGAAGGGGGAGGTGAAGTCGTCGTCCGGTATATTGGATGATGAAGAGTTTCGGTTATCGTTCATAATAAACTCCTGTCGGATCTAAAGGATCTCAGAACCTGAAATACAGGAAGGGATTGTTGGTATTGTCCACCAGCATCAGGGTGGAGACCGCCAGCAGAGCCACGCAGCCGATGACGGCTATGATCTGGCCGGTGGCGGCGACGGCCGGGTACCGGCTCTTTGTGAAGAGTTTCTTGACGGCCGGGAACAGCGGCAGGCTGATCGCGATCGCCACGGCGATCAGGAAGATGTTGTTCAGCAGGGAGGACCAGGTGACCGCGTCAAAGAAAGGCGCGTTGCCCATGATGGCGTTGATGCCGAATATGTTCAGGAAGAACTGGCCCAGCTGGCCGATATCCTCGAAGAAGAAGATCCCGAACCCGATGACGATGACCAGCTTGCTGTAGATCTGCCTGACCCAGGCCGGCCATTTCTTGATCCATTTTTTCCCGATGCTCTGCTCGAAACATATGAACAGCCCGAAATACAGGCCCCACAGCACGAAATTCCAGGATGCCCCGTGCCATAGCCCGGTACAGAACCAGACCAGAAACAGGTTCAGATACTTCCTGGGCGCGCCGAAGATGGGCACGTACAGCAGATAATCCCGGAAGAAGGAGCCCAGGGAGATGTGCCATCTCTGCCAGAACTCCGCGATGGTCCCGCAGGCGAAGGGGTGCGTGAAGTTTTCGTTGAAATGGAAGCCGAAGATCCGGCCCATGCCGATGGCCATGTCCGAGTAGCCGCTGAAGTCGAAATAGACATACAGTGCGTAGATGATCACCGTATACCAGGTACCCGTGGTGGACAGACCGGTTATATCGTCCGTAAAGAAAGTGGTGACGATGGCGTACAGGCTGTTGGCGATAATGACCTTCTTGGCCAGGCCGGCCACCACCCGCATGGCGCCCTCGGCGATATCCTGCATATTCACGCTGCGGTCCGTCAGCTCGTTCCCGATGACGCTGTACCGGACGATGGGGCCGGCGATCAGCTGGGGGAACAGGGACAGATACAGCAGGAAGTTTTTAAACGAGCGCTGGGGCTCTACGGTCTCCCACCGGCAGTCGATGATGTAGGAGATGGCCTGGAACGTGAAGAAGCTGATGCCGATCGGCAGGGTGACATTGGGGACGGGGATCTGAATGGAGAATATGGCGTTCAGATTCTCCACCACGAAACCGCTGTACTTGAACACCACCAGGAAGAAAAGATTGACGATGATGGCGATAGCGGTCACCGCTTTGCCGGACGCCATGTCCTTCCGTTTCCCGATCTGCAGTCCCATGAACCAGTTGAACACCGCGCTGAAAAGCAGGAGCAGCACATAGACGGGCTCGCCCCACGCATAGAAGATCAGCGAGAAGACGATCAGGACGATATTCTTCTGGTTCAGGTTCCTGGCCAGAAAATACGCGATCAAACAGAGTGGAAAAAATATATAGACAAAAAACAGATCCGCAAAAACCATGGACTACCTCTTAAAATCGAACACCCGCATGGCAAGAAAAATGCCCACCGGGACACGGCCGTTCCGGGTCGGCAGTTTCTGCGGGAGAAAATTACGTAAAAATACTCACCTATTCTATAATGAAACGAGGAATTCGTCAAGAGGATTCGGGGCCGAAATTCGTAACAGTCCGATTACAAAAACCCGGGAAAAGGCGGAGCCTTCCGGCTCCGCCGACTAAGAGGGACCGGTCACGGCCGGCCCAGCCTCGTTTTGAAATCCTCGTACCCGAAGGAACGGAGGATCTCCGGCGCTCCGCTGCCGTCCCACCGGAAGATCGCGGGCAGAGGCAGACCGTTGAAGGTGTTGTTCTTGCAGGTGGTATAGATGGCCATGTCCCCGAAAAGCACCAGATCGCCCGCTTTCAGGGGCTCTGAAAATCCGTATTCGCCGATGATGTCCCCGGCCAGGCAGGTGGGACCGGCAAGCCGGCAGGAAAAGGGCGCGTCCCCGGGTTCCACGGCACCCCAGACCGGCGGCCGGTAGGGCATCTCCAGTACGTCCGGCATGTGGCACGCGGCGCTGGTATCCAGAACGGCGGTGGTGATCCCGTCGCTGACGGTCACATCCAGCACCCGGCTCGCCAGGTAGCCCGCGTTCAGGGCCCAGGCCTCCCCCGGCTCCAGGAAGATCTTCAGATCCCATCTGCCGGCGGACCGGCGCAGGCACTGCTCCAGGCGGTCCAGGTCGTAGCCCGGGCGGGTGATATGGTGTCCGCCGCCCATGTTCAGCCACTTCATGTTCTCCAGCACGTCGCCGAAATCCCGCTCCACGGCCTTCAGGGTCAGGTCCAGGGCATCGGCGTCCTGCTCGCACAGGGTATGGAAGTGAAGCCCGTCCAGCAGCCGGATCAGTTCCGCGGTCATCTCCCGGTCCCACGCCTCCCGGGTGGTGCCCAGGCGGCTGCCGGGCGCGCAGGGGTCGTAGATCGGGTGCTCCGGCTGGGTGGAGCACCGGGGGTTGATCCGCAGTCCCAGGCTCTTTCCCGCCTCCGCGGCGGACGGCCCGAACCGGGCCAGCTGGGCGGGTGAATTGAATATGATATGATCCGCGTACCGCAGGATCCCGTCCCAGTCCGCGTCCCGGTAGGCCGCGGAGTAGACATGCACCTGCTTTCCGGGCAGACATTCGTATCCCAGCCGGGCCTCATACAGGCCGCTGGCCTCGGTACCCGTCAGGAAGGGCTCCAGCACCGGGTACAGATCATAGTTGGAGAAGGCCTTCTGGGCCAGCAGCATTCCGCAGCCCGTGCGTTTCCCCACGCCGGCCAGGATCTCCCCGTTGCGCCGCAGCATCCCCTCGTCCAGGATATAACAGGGGGTGGGCAGGGAGCCGAACAGTTCCTCCGGGTCCCGGCCCTGCAGGCCGGCAAAGGGGGCGCGGCCGTCCGGGGTCATCATTCCACCAGGACCGGAGAGCGGTTTTCGGTCCGGGGCAGTCCGTAGCGCTCCAGAGCGTCCATGAACGGATCCGGATCGAACTCCTCCACGGTGTGGACGCCGGGGGCGGCCCATTTGCCGGTCAGCAGCATCATGGCGCCGCACATGGCGGGCACGCCGGTGGTGTAGCTGACCGCCTGGCTGCCCACCTCCCGGTAGCATGCCTGGTGGTCGCTGACGTTATAGATATAGTAGGCCTTGTCCTGCCCGTCCTTTTTGCCGGTGAAGATGCACCCGATATTGGTCTTCCCGTGGGTGCGGGGGCCCAGCGTGGCCGGATCCGGCAGCAGGACCTTCAGAAACTGGATCGGCACGATCTCCCGGCCCTCGTATTCCACCGGGGCGGTGGACAGCATGCCCACGTCGCCGAGACAGCGCATGTGGTCCAGATAGCTCTGGCCGAAAGTCATGAAGAACCGGATCCGCTTCACCTCCGGGATATTCACGGCCAGGCTCTCGATCTCCTCGTGGTGCAGCAGGTACATGTCCCGCCGGCCCACCTGATCGAAGTCGTACACCCGCTTGATGCTCATGGCCGGAACCTCCACCCAGCGGCCGTCCTCCCAGTAACTGCCTGGGGCCGACACCTCACGCAGGTTGATCTCCGGATTGAAGTTCGTGGCGAAGGGGTAGCCGTGGTCGCCGCCGTTGCAGTCCAGGATGTCGATGGTATCGATGGTGTCGAACTCGTGCTTTCTGGCCCAGGCGCAGTATGCCTGGCTGACGCCGGGATCGAAGCCGCAGCCCAGCAGGGCCGTCAGGCCGGCCTTCTCGAATTTCTCCCGGTAGGCCCACTGCCAGCTGTAGTCGAAATAGGCGGAAAAGCCTTTTTCCCTGCACCGCTTCTCGTAGGCCGCCCGCCAGGCCGGATCCTCCGTGTCCTCCGGTTCGTAGTTGGCGGTGTCCATGTAGTTGACGCCGCAGGCCAGGCAGGCATCCATAATGGTCAGGTCCTGATAGGGAAGGGCGATATTCATGACGAGATCCGGGCCGACAGAGCAGATCAGAGCGGACAGCTCCTCCGCATTGCCGGCGTCCACCTGAGCGGTGGTGATCTTCGTATCCGTGTTCGGGGCCAGTTCCGCGGCCAGGGCGTCGCATTTTTCCTTCGTGCGGCTGGCGATGCACAGCTCCGTAAAGACATCGGAAGCCTGGCAGCATTTGCGGATGGCCACGCCGGCGACACCGCCGCAGCCGATGACCAGTACTTTCATCCAAAAAACCTCCCTCGCGCCGGAGAGCGCTTAAAAATCAGGACTGGCCCAGGGCCAGCATAAGTTCCCGGACCACCTTGCAGGCGGTCAGGGTGGAGACGCCGGATGGGTCGTTCTCGGGCGCCAGCTCCGTCACGTCGGCGGCCACCACCTGCAGGGAACACGCCCGGATGACCGCTTCCAGCAGCTGCGGGAACGTGACGCCGCCGGCCTCGGGGGTCCCGGTGCCGGGCAGCACAGACGGGTCCAGGCAGTCCAGATCCACGGTCAGGTAGACCGGGCTGTCCAGGGCCCATAAAAACTGGATCATCTCCTGCATCCCGGCGAAATCGTAGCGGTGGAGATCCGTATGCTCCACGGCGAAGGAGAACTCCTCCCGGGTCCCGCTGCGGATGCAGAACTGATGGATACGCCCGTCCCCGACCAGGTCGTGGCACCGGCGCATGACGCAGGCGTGGCTCAGGCCGGCGCCCAGATATTCGTCCCGGAGGTCCGTGTGGGCGTCAAACTGGACGATGTGCAGATCCGGCCAGGTCTTCAGGGCGGCCCGGACGGCCCCCAGGGTGACCAGATGCTCGCCGCCCACCATCAGGGGGAACTTCCCGTCCCCGATGATCCCGGCGGCTCTTCGCTCAATGTCCCGCAGGGCGGGCTCGGGGGAACCGAAACTCAGCTCCAGGTCCCCGCTGTCGAATACGCTGATCTCGTCCAGATCCGCGTCCTGATACGGGCTGTATGTCTCCAGCCCCTGGCTGTCCCGGCGCACGGCGGCCGGTCCGAACCGGGTCCCGGGCCGGAAGCTGGTGGTGGAGTCGAAGGGGGCGCCGAACAGCACGATATCCGCCTCGTCGTATCCGGCCGTGCACCCCAGAAAGGTCTCCACATTGGGTTCCAGTGTCATTCCTCCACCTCCAGCAGCATCTCCTCCAGAAAGGCGGGCAGCATGAAGGCCCCCACATGGAGCTTGGTCGTGTAGTAGCGGGTGCTCAGGTTCAGTTTGTTCCAGGCCTCGGCGTCCAGGTCGTCGATGGGGTGGTACTGCTTGCTGGCAAAGCCGAACAGCCAGTAGCCGGCCGCGTATGTGGGGATGTGGGCCTGGTAGACCCGGCTGATGGGGAA
>JAJQAH010000109.1:12919-15299 GCA_021203885.1 Oscillospiraceae bacterium
AGGTGGACCCGCCGGTCGTCGACCTGGACCGCGTTGTTGGGCAGATAGTCCCGGCAGGCATCCAGCACCATGGGATCCATCTCCACCAGGTCGATGCTCTCCACGGTGTCGTACCGGGTCAGTTCCTTGACGACGCCGCCGTCTCCCGCGCCGATGACCAGCACGTCCTTCACGCCGGGATGCACCGCCATGGGCACATGGGTCATCATTTCGTCGTAGATGAACTCGTCCCGCTCGGTCAGCATGATCTTGCCGTCCAGGGTCAGGACCCGTCCGAATTCCGGCGTCTCGAAGATGTCGATGCGCTGATAGCTGCTCTCCTTGGAAAACAGATGCCGGTCGAACCGGATGCTGTATTTGACATCCGGGGTATGAAATTCACTGAACCACATTTCCATGATACAAAAACCTCCCTCAGGCCAGGACGTTGAGCCGGTTCAGATCGGGATCCTCCGACCCGGTCATGCTGCACCCTTTTTCCTTGGCGTATTTGATATGTTCCACGATCTCATCGGTGACCCGCTCGCCGGGGGCCAGCAGGGGAATGCCCGGCGGATAGCACATGACGAACTCGTTGCAGACCCGCCCCACGGCCTTGTCCAGGGGCAGGCTGACCTTGTCGGCGTAGAAGGCGTCCTGCGGGGTCATGACCACTTCCGGGTCGATATATTCCTCGGTCAGCAGGCCCGCGCTGTCGGACTGGTACCGGCGGCGGATCTCGCTGAGGGCGCTGACCAGCCGTTCCACCTCCTGGAACCGGTCCCCGATGGACAGGTAGGCCAGGATATTGCCCAGATCCCCGAACTCGATCTGAATATCGTACTCGTCCCGCAGGATATCGTACACTTCGATGCCGGCCAGCCCGATCTCCAGGGTGTGGACACTGAGCTTGGTCACGTCGAAGTCGAAGATGGAGTCGCCGTTGACCAGTTCCCGGCCGAAGGCGTAATAGCCGCCGATGGCGTTGATCTCCTCCCGGGCGTACTCGGCCATCTCCACCACTTCCTCGAACTGGCGCCGGCCCCGCAGGGCCAGGTTCCGCCGGCTGATATCCAGGCTGGACATCAGCAGATAGCTGGCGGAGGTGGTCTGGCTCAGGTTGATGATCTGCCGCACGTAGCCGGGCTGGATGGCCGGCCCGGTCAGCAGGAGACTGGACTGGGTCAGGCTGCCGCCGCTCTTGTGCATGGATACCGAGGACATGTCGGCCCCGGCCTCCATGGCGGACAGGGGCAGGCCGTCCCCGAAGTAGAACTGGGTGCCGTGGGCCTCGTCCGCCAGGCAGTACATGCCGGCGGCGTGGGCCATGTCCACTATGGCCTGCAGGTCGCTGCAGATGCCGTAGTAGGTGGGGTTGTTGACCAGCACCGCCACGGCCGACGGGTGCCGGCGGATCGCCTCGGCGATGTCGTCCCGGCACATGCCCAGGGAGATGCCCAGCCGCGTGTCCACCTGGGGATTCACATAGACCGGCACCGCCCCGCACAGGACCAGGGCGTTGATGACGCTCTTGTGCACGTTCCGGGGCAGGATGATCTCGTCGCCCCGCTTGCAGACACTGAGGATCATGCTCTGCACGGAGCTGGTGGTGCCGCCCACCATCAGGAAGGCGTGGGCCGCGCCGAAGGCGTCGGCCGTCAGGCTCTCCGCCTGGGCAATGACCGACACGGGGTGGCTCAGGTTGTCCAGGGGCTTCATGCTGTTCACGTCGACCCCCACGCACTGCTGGCCCAGGAACGTGGCCAGTTCCGGATTGCCCCGGCCCCGCTTGTGGCCGGGCACGTCGAAAGGAACGACCCGCATCTTCCGGAAGCTCTCCAGGGCCTCGAAGATCGGCGCGTGGCTCTGATCCAGCTGGTATTTTTTTACGCTCACGAGATCCGCCTCCTTCCCCGTACCGGGAAATAATGAAAAAAGCAGACAGCGCCAAAGCGCTGCCTGCAATATTCGATCTTAAGAGTCAAAGAGCCCGGTTAAGCCCCCGCGCGCCGTCCGCCGGGGCGGAAAGCGGGCCCTTACGGGCGGGGCTGTACGGTTTTCCGGATGAAACGGTCAGAGCCTATAACAATCAATCCTTTACTCTCTTATTGATCTGTTTGCAGGTGCGCGCCGAAGGCGCTTTCAGCCGACACAATTGTCAGACCATAGGCGGCGCGGGGCCGCCGGGAGGCGGTAACCGCCCCGGTTCCGGCGCTTTTAAAGGCGCGCCGGCAGATGTTGCTATCGCTCCATGAAAGATCCGGCCTTCCTAATTATTATAGAAGGATCCGGCCGTTTTCCGGACAACATGCTGATTTTACCATACTTTTTTATGTTTGTGAAGCTTCTCACGACTAAAGTCGCGAGCTTCCGATCCTTTAGGGAAAGGAATTCCTTACTA
>JAJQAH010000062.1 GCA_021203885.1 Oscillospiraceae bacterium
CGGCACGGAGATCACCTATACGATCACGGAAGACGCGGTGGATGGATACAGTACGGCATATGACGGATACAACGTAATTAACTCGCACGACACCGAGACGATCAACATCCCGGTGGCGAAGATCTGGGAGGATGACGATAACGATTACGGACACCGCCCGGATTCCATCGACGTGGCACTGCTGGCGGACGGCGGGGAGACGGGCATGACCCTTACGCTGACGGAAGACAATGACTGGAGCGGCGACTTTGAGGGCCTGCCGAAGTATGCCGCCGGCGGAGAGATCGAGTACACGATCCGGGAGACCGACGACGATGTCCTGCAGTACTACACCCCGCAGATCAGCGGCGACGCGGAGATCGGCTTTATCATCGTGAACCAGCGTGAATATTTCGACATCGACGAGGAGATCGTGGTGGACGAGGACGACCGCGACAGCTGGGTGAAGAGCGAGCCCGTCAACGAGAATAACGCCATCCAGGTCGAGATGTCCGTGCCCCTGCCGGTCATCGAGACGGAGGAGCTGGGAAGCGGGAAATATACCATGGTCTTCCACGAGGTACTGGATTCCCAGGTGGTGCTGGACGAGTTGGACACCGACATCGGTGTTTACCTGAATAGTTCCGGCGTCAGCAAACTCAGTTCCGTGAATACCCTGGCCGATGCCTCGGACCGTGAAAAAGTGAAGCATCAGTACTATACCCTGAACTTTGATCCGGACGACGGCTGCTCCCTCCATGTGGACGTGGATCTGACCGCCCTGTATACGGACGGCGTGATCACGGAGGAGGACCTGCTGGGCGGCACCGAGATCATGATCTTCTTCTACGCGGATCTGGAGGGCACCGGCCTGAACGGTTCCTACAGGCTGACCGCCTGGTATCAGGTATATAACGGCGACCAGCTGCAGTATACCTCCGCCGAGGATTTTGTGGAGGTCTACACCTTTGAGATCTCCGTTCTGAAGTACGACACCTCCGCCCTGACCGGCGACGATTACGAAGGTGCGGCGCTGGCCGGCGCCAAGATGGGCCTCTATAACGACGCGGCGTGTGAGGATCCCGTCATCCGCAATGATGTGCCCTACACCGCGACGTCCGGTCAGGACGGCCTGGCCATTTTCTACGGCCTGACGGAAGGCACCTATTACGTAACCGAGCTGGAGGCGCCGGAGGGCTATGTATGCAGCGACCAGGTGATGGAGGCCACAGTCAGCCGGGATATGGACGGTTACATCTGCGAGCTCCGCTTCGCCAATGATCCGGCAGCGGCGGACGTGCCGAGAGCACCGGAGAAGACCGTGGACGCGGGAGACGGCACGGAGGTCACAACGGGTCAGGAACTGACCTACACGATCAGCTACTATAACAGCGGCAGCGAGACCGCCGACGTGACGATCACGGACACGCTGGAAGCCGGACTGGACTTTGTTTCCGCAACGGACGGCGGCACCTATGATCAGGAGACCCGCACCGTGACCTGGACCATCGCGGACGCACCGGCGTATACCGAGGGCAGCGTGGAGCTGACGGCAGCGGTCAACGGGGACGCGGACAGAGCCGACGGCGTCAGCAATACGGCCGCCGTGCAGATCGGCAGCGATGCCGCCGCGGACACGAACTCCGTGAACAATCCGCTGCCTTCCGACGAGGGAACGACGGGGACCCCGGATGACGGGAACCCGGATAAGGGCAACCCGGACGACGGTAACCCGGATAAAGGTAATCCGGATAACGGCAACCCGGGCACCGGAGGAACCGGAGGGACAGGCAGTAACGGCGGGAATACCCATTCTCCGCAGACGGACGGGCCGGAACCTGTCCTGACCATGATCGCCCTGGCCGCAGGCGTTGCGGCTGCCGCCGCGGGCGGCGCGGCTTTGAGTCTCCGGGCATACCGCAGGCGGGAATATGTCGGGAAGCGACTGAAGAAATAAGCACCCGCGCGGACGCGGATAAAATTCCCTGACCGGAAGCGAAGCACAAAAAAACAAGACCCGGCATCGCAGATCTTCAAGTCTGCGGTGCCGGGCCTTTCGCTTTCCGTATTTTTAAAAATTTATTCGGAGCCGATCAGGTTCTCCAGCTCGTCCGCGCACTGGCGCATCTCTTCGGTGGAGGGATCCTTCCCCCGGAGCACCCGCTTGCCGTTTTTCAGGGCCTCGTCCAGCGGTGCCCGCTGGGTCTTGTCCATGCCTTTCTTCCGCTGGTCGCCCCGGTTGATCATGGTCTCCAGCCGGTTCTTCTGCTCCAGGTTCTCCCTGGCTGCGTTATCCTCGGAGGCGTGGGCCTGGGCGTCGATAATGGCCCGGGTGATATCCTCCTGGCTCATGTTGCTGGAGCCGGTGATCGTGATCTCCTGGTGCTTGCCGGTATCCAGATCCTTGGCGGACACGCTGACGATGCCGTTCGTGTCGATGGAGAAGGTCACCTCGATCTGAGGCACGCCCCTGGGTGCCCGCCGGATCCCCTTCAGCATGAAGGAGCCCAGGCTCTTGTTCTGGTTGGCCATATGCCGCTCGCCCTGCAGCACGTTGATCTTGACCGAGCTCTGGTAGTTGGAGGCGGTGGTGAAGATCTGGCTCTTGGTGATGGGCAGGGTCGTGTTCCGCTCGATCAGCCGGGTGCACACGCCGCCCATGGTCTCGATGCCCAGGGACAAAGGCGTCACGTCCAGCAGCAGCAGGCCCTTGACCTCGCCGGCCAGCACGCCGGCCTGCAGGCACGCGCCCATGGCCACGCACTCGTCCGGGTTGATGCCCTTGAAGGGCTCCTTGCCCATATAGTTCCCTATGGCCTCCTGCACCGCCGGGATCCGGCTGGAGCCGCCCACCATCAGCACCTTGCTGATCTGGGCCGGGGTCTTGCCGGCGTCCGACATGGCCTGCCGCACGGGCCCCATGGTCTGCTCCACCAGATGGTTCGTCATCTCGTTGAACTGGGCCCGGTTCAGCGTCATCTCCAGATGGAGGGGGCCGCTGCGGTTGCTGGAGATATAGGGGATGGAGATGGTGGTGGTGGTGTTGCTGGACAGCTCGATCTTGGCGGCCTCGGCCGCCTCCTTCAGCCGCTGCATGGCGGTGGGATCCTTGCTGAGATCCACGTGGTTCTCCTTTTTGAATGCCTGGACCATCCAGTCGATCAGGACCTGGTCGAAGTCGTCGCCGCCCAGCCGGTTGTTGCCGGAGGTGGCCAGCACCTCGATGACGCCGCCGTTGATGTCCAGGATGGACACATCGAAGGTGCCGCCGCCCAGGTCGTAGACCATGACCACCTGGGGCTCCTCCTTGTCGATGCCGTAGGCCAGCGCGGCGGAGGTGGGTTCGTTGATGATCCGCTGCACGTTCAGGCCGGCGATGGTGCCGGCATCCTTGGTGGCCTGCCGCTGGGAGTCGGTGAAGTAGGCCGGCACCGTAATGACGGCCTCCGTGACCTCCTCACCCAGGTAGTTCTCCGCGTCTTTTTTCAGCTGCTGCAGGATGATGGCCGAGATCTCCTGGGGCGTGTAGGTCTTGCCGTCGATCTTGATCTTCCGGTCGGTGCCCATGTCCCGCTTGATGGAGCTGATGGTCCGGTCCGCGTTGGTGACCGCCTGCCGCTTGGCGGCGTCGCCCACCAGCCGCTCGCCCGTCTTGGTGAAGGCCACCACGGAGGGGGTGGTCCGTTTTCCGTTGGCGTTGGGGATGATGACCCGCTCGTCGCCCTCAAACACCGCCACGCACGAGTTGGTGGTGCCCAGATCGATTCCGATGATTTTTGACATAACGAAGTCTCCTTTTTCTTACCGGCCCCAGAAGATGCCGTAGCCGTTTGAATTGCTGCTCTCGCCGGAATTGCTCTCGCCCGTGCTGCCCTCCACCTGCTGGGAGGTCGATGTGCCCGTCTCCTGATAGGTGGTGTACCGGGAGGACTGGCATGTGGACAGCAGGGTGGGCAGCAGCCAGAAGGCCAGAAGCAGCACGAGCAGGTAAACTATAATGGGCGACCTGCGCCGGCCGCCGCCGCCGCCCTGGGCCCAGGGACCGAAGGGACCCTGGTCGTCCTGGTCGCCGTCGTAATAGTCGTCGCCGTCGTAGTAGTCTCCCCCGGGGGGCGGGCCGCCGTAGCCGCCGCCGGAGGAGCCGGCGTCCTGCTGCCCGTACCCGTACGCCGCGTTGGAGCTGCCCGGGTTCTGGATCTGCTCGTAGGCGGCGTTGATCTCATTCATTTTTTTGGCGGCTTCCTCGTCGCCCGGGTTCAGGTCCGGGTGGTATTTCTTGGCCAGCTCGTGGTACGCCTGCTTGATCTCCTCTTCGCTGGCGTCCGGACTGACACCCAGGACACTGTACGGATCATTCATTTGCGGAAGCTCCTTTGCAGAGTGAAAGATTACTTGATGTGCACATGGTTATAGATATGGTTCATGCAGTAGCAGTAGTAGCCGTTGCATTTGGAACAGTAGCGGAACTCCATATTGGGGTCGTCCTGGTCCGTGATGCCGCAGACGGCGCACTTGTGGGTGTACCCCTTGGTCTCCTGGGCCGCCTGCGCCTTCTTCCGGGCTCTTTTAAAGTTGACCACGTTGGGATTCGCCTTCCGCTGCTGCCGTCTGAAAAAGCGCAGGATGTCGCCGGAGAAGAACAGCAGGTAATTGAGAAGCGCCGGCACGATCATCAGAAGGCTTAAAGCGCTGCCTCCCACCAGGTCCGTGATGACGCCGAAGGCGATAAAGGCCACATCCACCAGGGCCAGCCACTTGGCCTTGATCGGGATGAAGAAGAACAGCAGAAACTGCATGTTCGGATACAGGGTGGCCAGCGCCACGAACATGGACAGGTTCACGTAGTACATGTTGGCGGTGCCGATAATGAAGCCCATGATGATGTTCAGGATGATGCCGATGCAGTAGAAGGCGGTGAACTTCCCGCAGCCCCACTCCCGCTCCAGATTGTTGCCGATCATCCAGTAGAAGTACAGGGAGATCAGCATGAAGAAGATGTTGCTGTTCTGGGGGATGAACACGAAGGTGACCAGCCGCCAGACCTGGCCCAGCTGCAGGATATACGGGGAGTAGAAGAACAGCATGCTGCTGAAGGAGCTGCTGCTGAACAGATCCATAATATATACCACCGCCATGCCGATGATCACGATGGTCATCAGATGCGGGATCCCGAACCGGGGGAATCTTCTGAGAAAACGGTCCAACAGCGCGTCCAAAAAATCGACCTCCAAACTGCATTCGAACATATTGTATACGTTTTTCCCGCCGCTGTAAACGAGAAAACGAAAAAAAGTTTTGCCAAACTGTAAACTTTTTCCCGAAACGGGAACTTTTCTCCCAAAATCCCGCCGGGGGCTCTTTGGGATATTGCCATGGCCTTTTAAATATGCTATACTGCATGCGGAAAGAAGGGAAGACCGATGCCGGAATTCGACGAGTCCATTGACATCTATAGTGTCGGCCGATACTGGTTTACCCAGGAGGAGGCGGAGAAGCTGATGGTCGGCAGCCGGACCATCCGCCTGAAGAAGGGCGAGGTGCTGTACCGGGCGGAGGAGGGCGTGCGCCTGGTGTACTACCTGCGGGAGGGCACGACCAAGTTCCACATGCTCTATCCGGACGGCACCAGCCGCACCACGGCCTACTCCACGGCCCCGGGCTTCGTCAGCATCGTCAACGTGCTGCCGGGGCATCTGACCATCAACAACTGCACCGCCGTCACCAGCTGCGTGATCTCGGCGGTGCCCACGGACACCTTCATGGACCGGGTGCGGGAGTACGGTCTGATGGAGAAGCTGTTCCAGTACGCCATCGGTACCACCCGGCACATCTACACCAGCCTGACGGCCCTTTTAACGGAGGACCGGGTCCATCTGGTGGACACCCTGCGCAACCAGCAGCACCTGACGCTGCAGGAGGTGGCCGACTTCATCGGCTGCTCCCGGGTCCACGTGTCCCGCCTGTGCAAGCAGATCGAGGAGCAGAAGGAGCCGCAGGAGGAAGAAAAGAAATCCGAATAAGCAAAGACCGCCGGGCAGGTTCTGTCCGGCGTTTTTTTTAAAAAACGGTCAAAATGCCGCCGGCGTGTTTTCCTGCTGCCGGCGGCATCAACTTTCTTTTTTTAAAAAGGGGAAAGCCCTCACCGGTCTCCGGCGGCCGCGCCGCCGGTCAGGCCGTACTCCCCCAGCACGTCGGCCATCAGGTCCACGGCCTCGTCGATCTGTTCCCGGGTGTGGGTGGCCATCAGGCTGCAGCGGAGCAGGCACTGGCCCTCCGGGCAGGCCGGGGGCAGCGTGGCATTCACGTAGACGCCCCGCTCGAACAGCTCCTTCTGGATCTCCAGCGTCTGGTCCGTGCCGTAGGTGTAGACGGGGATGATGGGGATCTCCCCGTCGGGCACGTCCACCCGTGCCTCCCGCAGCCGGAAGCGCATGTACCGGGCGTTGTCCCGCAGCTTCTCCGGCAGCTCCGGATGGGCCTCCAGGTGCCGCAGGGCCGCCGTGGCCACCGCGATGCTGGCCGGCGGGATGGAGGCGGCGAAGATATAGGGCCGGGAGAAACAGCGGATGTAGTCGATGACCCGGGCGTCGGCCACCACGTAGCCGCCCAGGGAGGCCAGGGACTTGGAGAAGGTGCCCATGATCATGTCCACCTGATCGGTCAGGCCGTACCAGTCGGCGGTACCGCGGCCGCCCTCCCCGATGACGCCCAGGGCGTGGGCGTCGTCCACCATGACCCGGGCGCCGTACTGTTTCGCCAGCGCGCAGATATCCGGCAGGTTCGCGATCTCCCCGCTCATGGAGAAGACCCCGTCGGTGACGATCAGGCTGCCGGCGGTGTCCGGCACTTTCTTCAGCTGGAACTCCAGGTCGGCCATGTCGGAGTGGCGGTACCGGAGCATCTTGCCGTAGCTGAGCCGGCAGGCGTCGATGATGGAGGCGTGGTCCTCCTTGTCGCAGATCACGTAGTCCTTCGGCCCGACGACGGCGGAGATGGCGCCCAGATTCGACTGGAACCCGGATGGGAACGTGACCGCGTCCTCCTTGCCCAGGAAGGCGGCGATCTCCCGCTCGAAGATCTGGTGCAGCACCAGCGTGCCGTTTAAGAGCCGGGAGCCGGAGCAGCCGGTGCCGTATTCCTCCAGCGCCTTGATGCCGGCGGCGATGACGTCGCTCTCCACCGTCAGGCCCAGGTAGTTGTTGCTGCCCATCATGATGCGGCGCTTGCCCTCCATGATGACTTCCGTATCCTGGCGGGACTGCAGTTCCTTAAAATAGGGGAACAGATCCTTCTCGCGGAGTACGTCCGCCTCGGTCTCCCCGTAGCACTTATCGAAAATATCCATAAAGGACCCTCTGCTTTCCTCTGGTTTCTTATGAAAAAAGGGATCACACACATAATCCCTTATACACGTACAAAAAAATTATACCACCCATTTGCGCGCTTGGCAAGTAGAATCGGAAATTTATGCCGCCCCCCGCGGGGGCGGGGAAAAAACCAAAAAAGAGCCTCTTCCGTCCGGGTCAAGGGACAAAAGAGGCTCTCAGCTTTCCTCGTTTTCCGGTTTTTCTTCCGCGGCGGCATCCCGGCCGCCGTCCGGCGTGTGGGCGTCCAGCCAGTCCAGAAGATCCGCCAGCACCTCGTCCCGGTTCAGCTCGTTCAGCACCTCGTGCCGGGCGTCCGGATACATGCGGACCGTGATGTCCTTCACGCCGGCGCTTTTGAACCGGTCCGCCACTTTTTTGACGGCGGAGCCGTTGTGGCCCACCGGGTCCTTGTCGCCGGACAGGAACAGCACCGGGGTGTCCGGGTCCATCTTCTGCAGGTTCTTCTTATCCGCCACGAACTGCATGCCCTCCATCATGTCCCGGTACATGCCGACGGTGGGGAAGAACCGGCACATGGGGTCCTTCCGGAACGCATCCACGGATTCCTCGTTCCGGCTGAGCCAGTCCATCCGGGTCCGGTGCGGCTTGAACTGCCGGTTGTAGGAGCCGAAGGCCGCGGCGGTGATCAGATTGCTGTGGGAGGTGGGGCCGGATGTGCGGCAGGCCAGGTTGGAGGCCTGCCAGCCCAGCCACAGGGTGGCCCCGTTCTCCTGGCCCGTGCCGGACAGGATCACGCCGTCCACGGTGCCCGGCCAGTTGATCATGTAGGTGCGGGCCATAAAGGAACCCAGGGAGTGGCCCAGGATAAAATAGGGGTATTCAGCGGGCACCTTGTCGCCGACCAGCGTGCGCAGCCTGCGCACGTCGCCGGTCACCGTGTCCCAGCCCTCCCGGTCCGCGAAGTATCCGTACTCCTCCGGATCCAGAGCCGTGTGGCCGTGGCCCAGGTGGTCGTTGCCGACCACAATAAAGCCCCTATCGGCCAGAAATTCGGCCGTAGGGGCGTATCGCTCGATATGTTCGGACATGCCGTGGATGATCTGGATCACGCCCCGCGCCGATTCCCTGCTTTTGGGTCTCCAGGCCCGGCAGTAGATCTGGCGCTCGCCGCCGCAGGAAGGGAACCGGAAGGTCTCATCAATGACCATGAATTTGTGTGCCTCCGTTTCAGTCTTTCAGGTAGTACTTGACCAGTTCCTGCAGCAGTTCGTCCCGGTCCAGCCTGCGGATCAGGCCCCGGGCGTTTTTGTAGTTCGTGATATAGGTGGGGTCTTCGGAGAGAATGTATCCGACGATCTGGTTGATCGGGTCGTAGCCCTTCTCCTGCAGAGCGCTATACACCTCGGTCAGCGTCGTCTTGATCTCCGCCTTCTGCTCCGGATGAATGGAAAATTTTCTGGTCAGGGAATCGTCCATGTCGTCGGTCACCTCCTGTCTCTTCAGAGAGTATTCCTATTTTAACTCCAAATATGCCTGAAAGTAAAGACTTTTTGTAAACTTTTTTTCATTTTCCGGTTAAATCAGCGGAGGACGGCGCCCAGTTCCGCCTGCAGCTTCTCCAGGATCTCACCCATGATACCGTCCGCCTCGGCCGCGGTCAGGCTGCGGTCCGGCGCCCGGAGGGTCAGGCTGAAGGCCATGGACTTTTTCCCCTCCGGCACGCCCTCGCCCCGGTAGATGTCGAACAGCGCGCAGTCCTCCAGCAGTCCGCCGCCGCCGGCGCGGATGCAGGATTCCAGCTGCGCCGCCGTGACCGACTCATCACACACCACGCACAGATCCCTCGTGGCGGCGGGGTAGCGGGGAAGGGGCGTATACTCCACCGGGCCGCCCCGGGTCTCCGCCAGGGCGTCGAAGGACAGCTCGGCGCAGTAGATCTCCTCCTCCTCCAGCCCGTAGTTCCGGGCCACCTCCGGATGCAGCTGCCCGAAGACCCCCAGCAGCCGGTCGCCGGCGTATACCTTCGCGCAGCGGCCCGGGTGGTAGGAGGGGTCGTCCCCGCAGGCCTCGAACCGGACATCCTCCGTCCGGAGATCTCTCAGGATCATCTCGACGACGCCCTTCAGGGCGTAGAAGTCCATATCGTCCCCGTAGGCGCCCAGGGTCAGCACCTTGGGCTCCGTCCCGAGACCGGTGTTCTCCTCCTCTCCCGGCAGGTAGGTACGGCCCAGCTCGTACAGCCGGACGGCCACGTTCCGGAAGCTGTAGTTCCGCTGCAGCACCTCCAGCATGGAGGGAAGGGTGGTGGTGCGCATGATGGAGGTATCCTCCCCCAGGGGATTTAAAATGACGAAGCTGCGGCGGCGGGGATCCTCCGGGGACCAGCCGATCTTGTCGTAGAAGGCGGGGGAGATAAAGGAGTAGGTGATGATCTCGCTGTAGCCGGCGGCCCGGCACAGAGATCCCAGCCGCCGCTCCAGAAGCTGCGCCGGCTGGTAGCCGCCCAGCGTCGTCTCCCCCCGCATGAGAGTGGAGGGGATATTGTTGTATCCGTAGTAACGGGCCACCTCCTCGGCCAGGTCGCAGGTGCGCTCCACGTCGGCCCGCCAGGATGGAACGGTGACGAGGCCGTTCTCCACCGTGAAGTCGAGCCGCCGCAGGATCTCCTCCATGCGCTCCTCCGGAATGTCCGTGCCCAGAAGATCGTTGATCTTTTTACCATCCAGCGGCAGCACGGTGGGGACGGGGATGAAGTTTTTGATGTCGACGATGCCGTCCACCACCTGGCCGGCGTCCAGCATCTCCACCAGCTCGCAGGCCCGCTGCAGGGCGGGCAGGGTGTTTAAGGGATCCAGCCCCTTCTCGTTCTTGGCACTTGCCTCCGTGCGCATGCCCAGCGCCGCGGCGCCCCGGCGGATGCAGGTGGCGTCGAAGCAGGCCGACTCGAAGACCACGTCGGTGGTGTCCTCTTTAATTTCACTGTTCATGCCGCCCATGATGCCGGCCAGGCCCACGGCCCGGGTGCGGTCGGCGATGACCAGGTGGTCGCCGTTCAGCTTGCGCACGTTGCCGTCCAGGGTGGTCAGCTCCTCCCCGGGCTCGGCCCGGCGGACGATGATGGTGCCGCCGCTGACATACCGGTAGTCGAAGGCGTGCATGGGCTGCCCGTACTCCAGCATGACGTAGTTTGTGATATCCACGATGTTGTTGATGGGCCGCACGCCCATGGAGCGGAGCCGCTCCCGCATCCACTTGGGGGAGGGGGCGATCTTCACATTCCGCACCATGCGGGCGTTGTACCGGGGCACCAGGTCGGCGGCGGGGGTCTCCACGTGGAGAAGCTCATCTAGATCCCCCTCCGCGCCGCCGTGCACCACAGGCTCGTGGAGCTTAAGGGGCACCTGGAAGGTGGCCGCCGCCTCCCGGGCCAGCCCGATGACCGACAGGCAGTCGGGCCGGTTGGGCGTAATTTCAAAGTCCACCACGTGGTCGTCCGCGTTGATGACCGGCCGGATGTCGTCCCCCGGCCGGATGCCCTCCTCGTGCAGCACGAAGATGCCGTCCTCAATGCAGTGGGGAAACTCCTTCTGGTCCGCGTGGATGTCCGCCGGGGTGCAGATATGCCCGGCGCCGGGATCGTAGATGCAGAGATCCCCTTCGTGGAGATTCGCGCAGGGGGTCACGGCCTCCGCCAGGGAGCTTCCGGTGTCCAGCGTGACCCGCCACTGGAGGTCGTCGCTTTCCACGCTCTCCACCCGGGCGGCGATCAGGGGGCCGGCCACCCTGCCGCCCGGCCCTAAGTCCGGGGGCACGGAGGGCTTTTCTTTATCCAGCGGGTGATAGTCATTTAAAAGGGCGGCCGCCGTAATGACGGCGTAGGGGAAATCCCGCTCGTCCAGGCCCAGCTCGCGAAGGGAGCAGAACATGCCGTTGGACGCCTCGCCCCGCAGCACGCCGGCTTCGATGCGGACGCCGCCGGGCAGGGTGGACCCGTCCAGCGCCACCGGGACCAGGTCGCCCACGTGGATGTTCCAGGCGCCGGTGCAGATCTGCACCGGCTCGTCCCCGCCCGCGTCGGCCAGGCAGACCCACAGGTGGTCCGAGTCCGGGTGCCGCTCCATGGAGACGATGCGCCCCACGACCACCCGGGAGATCTCGCCCCCCGGCTCCGTGATGGTCTCCACCTTGGAGCCGGACATGGTCATGGCGTCGGCGAATTCCTTGTCCGGAGCGGAGATATCCGCGAACTCCTTAAGCCATTTTCTGCTGAGTAACATGGAGATCCCCCCTTTTTAAAACTGCCGCAGGAAGCGGACGTCGTTTTCAAAGATCATCCGCAGGTCCGCGATCCTGAACCGGCGCAGGGTCATGCGCTCCAGGCCCATGCCGAAGGCCCAGCCGGAGTAGACGTTCGTGTCGATCCCGGCCATCTCCAGCACCTTCGGGTGGATGACGCCGGCGCCCAGCGCCTCGATCCAGCCCTCGCCCTTGCAGGCGGGACAGCCGGCGCCGCCGCATTTGTGGCACTGCACGTCCATCTCGCAGGAGGGCTCGGTGAAGGGAAAGTGGTGGGGGCGGAAGCGGGTGACGGTGTCATTGCCGTACAGGTGCCGCATGGCCAGGTTCAGGGTGCCCTTCAGGTCCGCCATGGTGATCCCCTTGTCGATGACCATGCCCTCCATCTGGTGGAACATGGGGGAGTGGGTGGCGTCCACCTCGTCCTTCCGGTAGACCCGGCCGGGGGCCACGATGCGGATGGGCAGTTCCATGGTGTCCATGGCCCGCACCTGCATGGGGGAGGTCTGGCTGCGCAGCAGGACCTTGCCCGCCTCGTCGAAATAGAAGGTGTCCGTCCACTCTCTGGACGGGTGGTTCGGCGCCACGTTCAGGCGGTCGAAGTTCAGCCGGGCCAGCTCGATCTCCGGCCCGTCCAGCACGGTGAAGCCCAGACTGACGAAGATATCCGTCAGGTCGTCCATAGCCTGATACATGGGGTGCCGGTGGCCCATGGGGTATTTCTTGCCGGGCACGGTCACGTCCAGCGCCTCCTGCTCCAGGCGCCGCTGCAGGGCCTCCCGCTCCAGCTCGGCGGAGCGGGACTCCAGGGCCTTCTCCAGGGCCTCCCGGGTCTCGTTGGCGATCCGGCCCATGGCCGGCCGCTCCTCGGCCGACAGGGTGCCCATCTGTTTCAAAACGGCGGTCAGGCGGCCCTTTTTTCCAAGGTACTTGACCCGGACGCTCTCCAGACCCTCCGGGTCCTGAACGGACGCGATGTCCGCCAAGGCGTCGGTCCGGATCTCATTCAGCTGTTCTTCCATATTTTTGCCCCTGTCCGGAAGTGACCCCGGGCACGGGACACACCTTCTTTCCCTCTGAACTTCCGGCAGAATAGCCGGATAAAAATAAAAAACCTTTCATCCCCGCAAAAAGGGGACGAAAGGAAAGCCTTCCGCGGTACCACCCGCATTCCCGCGGCGCTCCGGCCGCGGGCACTCTTGCCCGGATAACGGCGGGCATCCCGTCTGTGTCTCCACAGCGGCTCCCGGGCGAACTAAACCGGTCTGCCGCGGTCCGGCTTGCAGCCGGGGCCGGACCTCTCTTGGCGGTGTCTGCCGGTTTTCTTCCCGTTCATCGTCGATTTCGCTGTACTGAATTTTATACCACTTTTTTTGAAAAAATGCAAGGGGAAACCGGTGTTTCGGGCTTCCGCGACAGACCCCCGTTTCCTTATTGCAGATGCTCTTCCCTTGCGTCTCTTACGTCTTCATCTGTGAAGGCCAGTCCGCCAAATGAGTTCATCAAATGATTCAGAGACGCTTTCTTATCTGCCTTTGCCGCCACCAGTCTGGCAACGAGCTTTCCATCCTCGGTGATAAGAATATCCTGATCCTGCGCCATATCAACATATTTTTCCGCATCTGCCGCGAGATCAGATACTGTAATTTGTGTCATCCGATTTTCGCCTCTTTTTTCTGAACTGACGAAAACGGGAAGGAAGATAGATACCCATCTCGTCAGAAATATAATGGAAACCGCCGCCGCAGAACTTCCGCGGGGCGGTCAAAAAGTTCCTCTCAAGAACCAGGGGGCTCCTTATTGGTCATAAGGCGTGATGACAATGATCCCCTTAAAGATATCCACTTCGATCTTCGCGTAGTTATTGGGCAGCACATCGTGCTCGCCGTCGATGGCCTTTTTCAGGTTCTCCAGCTGTTCCTCCCAGTCGTCCGTGATGCCCCCGTCGGAAAACATGAAGACCTGGTCCGGCATCTCCACGGAGAAGGTGGTATTGGGGAAATATTTGCACTCGCCTTTGCAGGTCATCAAGACCAGGTTGGTGATCGAGCCGGCGTTCGCGATCCCTTTCAGGTAATCGGCCGGATCGGGGGATACCCCGCAGTTCTGTATGCTGATGATCATAATGAAAACTTCCTTTCTCAAATAGAATGTACATATGTGTACATATGGATCGGCGCGGCCGGAAAAGGGCGCAAAAGCCCCTCGGGGTCATAGGAAGATATATTTCAGGATAAAGAGCACCGCCAGGACGTACATCAGCGGCGTGATCTTCTTGGCTCTGCCGGTGACCAGGTTCAGCACCACGTAGGAGATAACGCCCAGGCAGATCCCGTCCGAGATGCTGTAGAACAGCGGCATGGCGATGATGCACAGGTAGGTGGGAATGGCGTCCACGATCTTGGAGCCGTCGCCGTCGAACTTGATATCGGTCACGGCGCTGAACATCATGAAGCCCACCATGATCAGCGCCGGCGCGGTGGCGAAGGACGGGATGGCCGTGAAGATCGGCGCGAACAGGGAGGCGATCAGGAACAGAGCACCCGCAACGACGGCGGTCAGGCCCGTTCGGCCTCCGGCGGCCACGCCGGAAGCGGATTCCACGAAGGTGGTCGTGGTGGAGGTGCCCAGGATGGCGCCCGCGGAAGTGGCGATGGAGTCGGCCATGAGAGCGGGCTTGATGGCGGGCAGATGCCCCTCCTCATCCAGCATGCCGGCCTTGTTGCTGACCCCGATCAGGGTGCCCAGCGTATCGAACATGTCGACAAACAGGAAGGAGAAGATGACCACGATGAAATTAAAGATTCCCACGGAGCTGAGATCCACGTTGAAGCACTGGCCGAAGGTCTCGCCCAGTTTGGAGTAGTCGGTGATGCCGAAGGCGGGGATCAGGCTGTAGTAGCCGGCCTCCGCGTCCACCGCGTACAGGCCGGTCAGCTGGCAGATGATGCCCAGCACCCAGGTGATCAGAATGCCCCACAGGATGGAGCCCTTCACGCCTTTGATATACATGAACGCGGTGATGAACAGCCCGACGACGGCCAGCAGTGCACAGATCCCCTGGGTATTGAAGTTCTCCGTGAAACTGGTCATCGTGACCAGTGTGGAGGAATCCAGCACGGACAGGCCGGCGTTCTGCAGCCCGATGAAGGCGATGAAGAGGCCGATGCCCACCGATACGCCTTTTTTCAGGTTATAGGGGATCGCGTTGAAAATGGCCTCCCGGACATTGGTCAGGGACAAAATAATGAAGATGATGCCCTCAATGAACACGGCCAGCAGCGCTACCTGCCAGGTGTATCCCATGCCAAGCACCACCGTGTAGGCCAGGTAGGCGTTCAGGCCCATGCCGGCGGACAGGGCGAAGGGCAGGTTGGCCAGCACGCCCATCAGCACGCTGCCCAGGCAGGAGGCCAGAGCGGTGGCGATCAGGACGGCCGTGGAGTCCATGCCGGCCGCGCTGAGAAGACTGGGATTCACGGCCAGGATGTACGCCATGGTCATGAACGTGGTCAGCCCCGCGATGATCTCGGTGCGTACGTTCGTATTGTTCTGCTTCAGCTTGAATATTCGATCAAACAAAAATAATCCTCTCCCATTCCTTTTCTAACATCAAACACAGTATCTATTTTACAGGGAATCGGGAAAATTTTCAAGAGAGAGATCGGGATT
>JAJQAH010000001.1 GCA_021203885.1 Oscillospiraceae bacterium
GAGGGATAGTGTCCTCCGGCAAATCGCGCCGTATTTTCTGCGATGTTGCGTAGGGCATCAGTTAAGTAAGTCCGGTATGCCTGCTCCCGGGCGGTATCTCTCCGCCGGGCATCGACATACCGGACAAAAGCGCTTATATCGTCTGGGCCTCTGTATTCTCCGAGGCAGAGCCAGATGATGTCCTGGTCCGGCTCTGCTCCGAGGCGAAAAAAAGGCTTGTAAAATCACTGTCCTTCATCAACTCATCCACATCAGCCATGATCTTATCAGGATTGGCTGATGCGAGATAATCCGCAAGAGGAACACCCTCAATCTCCGCAAGGATGGGCGTGAAATCATCCTGATATTCATCCAGCAGGGCGTTGAAAAAGTCCACCGCAAACTGCTGATTGTAATCATCCGGATCCATCCCTTTTGGGATTTTCCGCCCGGCGTACTTCCTCATCGTCTTTCCTCTCATCACGACGTAGCCTAGCATGATGAGATGCGAGGTCAGACGCATGGCCTCAGGCCCTGTGATATCCTTGAGCTTTCGCATGGTATTCCCCCTGTATATCAATTATGGATTTTCGTCATCGGGCTCGGTGTCGCCGCCGTCGTCTCCATCGTTGCCGTCTCCGTCATTGCCGTCTCCGTCATCATCAGGGTCCCCGCCGTCTCCGTCGTTGTTGGCCGTTTCTCCGGCCACAATCCAGATCTCAAAAGGCACCTTATCCTGATCCTCAATGCTGTAGTGGCCTGTGAACTCGAAGGCAAACTGGTCCTTCTCACGGTTCCCGCTCTGCGAGCTGAATCCGCCGGTGGACAAACTATTAAGCATATGGATTGCTACGTATCCGCCGGTTATCTCATCGTTGCTGTCAGAGTAGTCACCTACCCACCAGATGTCTTCAAAATCGGTCTGGCTATTGACGTCATTCCGCGGGACAATCTTGGTCTCGTCTTCCTCATCAAAGTCAGCGGCGCCGATCAGACGTTTAGCCAGTTTTTCGTTAATAGTGACAAAAGTCCCGCTCATGGTAACGGACCAGCTGTCCAGTTTCTTCAGCTCCTTGACGTTCACAGGGCAGTTATCAATATCCTCACCAAAGTCGGAATAAGTCGGCGTCGCAGAAAAATTGACGCCACCGGAAGTCGCACCGATGATGTGCTCATTCAGCTCTTCCTTTCCCATGCTGGCATCAAAAGTATCAAGCAAAATGCCCGCGTTAAGCTGCAGCTGTTGGAAGGTCGCTTCCGGGATCTTTGTAAATCGCATCTAAAAGTCACCTCTTAGTCTATAGTCAGATACTCCGCCGTCATGTTGATGTAACGGCGTTTAATTTTACTGTCAGAGGCATCCGTCAGGCTCTGGCACCAAGGGACGCCACGTCTGAGCCAGATTGCCCCACCATCGCAGGATATCATCCTTCCGCCCAATCCAATAGCCGCTGAAACTTCTCTTGCCTTGGCGTTCGGCAGGCTCTCATCCGTAACGTAGTACCACAAATTTACTGTGATACTGACCGAATCATCCCCCCATGCACCTGTCACCAGGTCATAGGTGAGCCACGGGAAAACAGCGTCCTCCGGTACGGCACTGGATGGATAAGCAGGGATCCCAAAGGATCCAAAAAAGTTCTGCAGTGCAGCCTCTTTTGTCACTCTGGCAGGTCCCTCCTCTCTACAAAACACGCCTTAAGGCACAACGTCGAACTCGGCGGCGTCTGCAAATCCTCCGGGTCACTGGTCACCCGGTAGGTCTCGCCTGTCTGCTCATCCCGGTAGTAATCGCCATAGGCAATCGGAACGGCCTGATCAATCAGGATCGTAAACTGGGCCTTTTCTCCCAATTTTTCGGCCCGGTCCACCTCAGCGGAAGAGCTGCGCGCAGAGTGATTGATGAAAGTCTCACCTTCCACCCACTCTGTAGTCCATCCGCCCTCTGGACCAGCCACCCGCTCCTGCGTCAGGATGGTGCAGGTACGTGCATATTCGTCCAGTAAGCTCATACCGGCCACCCCGGATTAAACGGACGCTGAAACGGTGGATCCTGATAACCAAGATAATCCCCGGTGAGGTTTCCGGCCTTGCGGTACGGCGCCAGGCGGGCGCCAAAAACAGAGAGCCAAGTCATCGCTGACTCGGTGCTTGCGTTGGCTGCCTTGGTGTAGCTGTATCCGGAAAAGCTCTCGGATGTGAAGGGATTGGCCACCGTGTCACCGTATTTCTCCTGCCATGCCGTGATCTCATCCACAAGGATCAGTAAGTCCCTTGGGATTGCCATCAGCTGGATGTATCCGCTGAATGCTTCATCAGTCAATTCCAGATCCTCGGTGTTCTGATAAATGCCATCGTTGAACACACTTCCAAGGACCCGGAAGTATTGATTATTTTGCAGATCAGGGACGGGATCTGCCAGTTTGCCGTCCGAGATGGTAAAAGTCCCGCTCACTGTTGCAATTACAAAGTAGTTGTGCAGATACGCAAGCACGGCCCCCAGCATTTACTCCGCCCCCTCTATCACTGCGATGATATCAGCCTTGCGCATAGATCCGGATACGCCTGAGACGCCTCTCTCTGCCGCATAATCCAACAGCTCAGCTTTGGTGTATGCGGAGAGATTGGCAAGCTCAGGGGCTGATTCGTCCGGATCGGTCATTCCCCCTCTGCGCCAGCGTCAGCGTCAACGTCTGCGTCAGCGTCAGCGTCTGCGTCGGGATCATCCATCACAGTCGGAGCAGACAGCTTGGTGGGATCCTCGCCATCAGAAACCGTGATGACTGCAATGCCGTCCAGATACTCGGCAAAGAGGACCATACCCATCAGAGCGAAACTCTCTGTCACAGCGGTGGAATAGTTGCCCTGGACATGGAAGCCAATCAGATTGGTGTCACCGTCGGTGGTGTAGTTCAGACCGGCACGGGCAAAATCGCTGGTTGCCGGATCCACGTAGTAGAGCACGATGTTTTCAATGGGAGTGGCAATTACAGTTCCCCTTGCGATTTCCTCTTCAGAGAGCAGGAAAACGGTTCTGTATCCCATGAAGTTTTGCACATAATCGAAGCCAAAATCACTCTGAACGCTGATGTTGGCGTCGCCCAGATACTCATACAAGTCCAAAATATTGACGAAAGCCACAACCTCGGTCACCGTCCGGTGCATCAACTTAAATTTGTTGAGCACTTGGCCCTTCGCGGTAGCCAGAGCCATCTGCCAGCTGCTCGCTTCCGGCGTCAGAAAGGCGGGGGTAAGATACGAATAAAATCTCTCCGTCACCAGAGTCTGGAGTGCG
>JAJQAH010000019.1:0-9615 GCA_021203885.1 Oscillospiraceae bacterium
GCATCAGGTCGGCTATGGTCACGCCGGACAGGTAGTCCCGGATGACCTTATCCAGTCCCTGCCACAGTGAGATCGTACGGCAGTCGTCCACTCTCGGGCATGCAAGGGCATGGTCGTCCAGACAGGCCACCGGCGCCAGGGAATCCTCCGTCACCTTCAGCACACTGTACACGGTATACTCCTTCGGCTCCCGGGTCAGCTTATAACCGCCGCCCTTGCCCCGGTGTCCTTCCAGCAGGTGCTCCCGCACCAGCAGTTTCATAATGGACTCCAGATATTTCTCCGAGATCCCCTGCCGCTCCGCCAGCGTCTTCAGCGGAATATATCCCTCCGCCCGGTGCTCGGCCAGATCGGTCATGATTCGCAGCGAATATCGTCCCCTGGTTGAGATCAGCATGTTTTGTCCCTCCAGTCCTGTTTCTTCATAAAGACTATTATATAGCGGGTTAGTCGGAAATACAACAAAAAAACTTCTTGACAACTTCTTTTTCATGCTTTATAATCCTATTTAACCAATCGGAAAGGTAGGTAAATGGAATGAGCCAAATCTACACGTCCGCCGACCAGCTGATCGGCGGGACTCCCCTGCTGGAACTGACACACATCGAGAAAAGGGAAAATCTGAATGCGAAGATCGTCGGCAAGCTGGAGTATCTGAATCCAGCCGGGTCCGTCAAGGACCGCATCGCCCGGGCCATGATCCTGGATGCCGAAGAGCGGGGTGCGCTCAAACCCGGCGCGGTCATCATAGAGCCCACTTCCGGCAACACGGGCATCGCCCTTGCCTCCGTGGCGGCCGCCCGGGGCTATAAGCTGATCCTGGTCATGCCGGAGACCATGAGTGTGGAACGCCGGCAGCTGATGAAGGCCTACGGCGCGGAGCTGGTTCTGACCGACGGCGCCAAGGGCATGAAAGGTGCCATCGCCAGAGCCGACGAACTGGCCGCCGAAACGCCCGGCAGCTTTATCCCGGGCCAGTTCGTCAATCCAGCCAATCCCGCTGTTCACGAGGAGACCACGGGACCCGAGATCTGGGAGGATACCGGCGGTGATATCGATCTGTTCGTCGCCGGTGTGGGCACCGGCGGCACGATCACCGGCGCGGGCCGTTTCCTGAAATCGAAGAAGCCCGATATTCAGATCGTGGCGGTGGAGCCGGCCGGGTCCCCCGTCCTCAGCGAGGGGCATGCGGGCACACATAAGATCCAGGGCATCGGCGCGGGGTTCGTGCCCGAAGTGCTGGATACCGGGATCTACGACGAGATCATCACCGTGACCGATGAGGACGCCTTCCAGGCGGGGCGTGAATTCGGCCGGTCCGAGGGCATCCTGGTGGGGATCTCCTCCGGCGCGGCCGTGTGGGCGTCGATCCAGCTGGCCCGGCGGCCGGAGAACATCGGCAAGACCATCGTCGCCATCCTGCCGGATTCCGGCGACCGCTATCTGTCCACGCCGCTGTTTGCGGAGCCGGACGAAACCTGATCTTAGGGAAAGAGAGAAAATTCATGAGTAACTATCATTTTGAAACGCTCCAGCTGCATGTGGGGCAGGAGCAGCCCGACCCGGCCACCGACGCCCGGGCGGTCCCCATCTATCAGACCACATCCTACGTCTTTCACGACTCCGCCCATGCCGCCGCCCGGTTCGGTCTGACGGACCCCGGCAACATTTACGGCCGGCTGACCAACTCCACCCAGGAAGTGCTGGAAAAGCGCGTGGCGGCCCTGGAGGGCGGCACGGCGGGCCTGGCGCTGGCCTCCGGCGCGGCGGCCATTACCTATACGATCGAGGCGCTGGCCGGCGCGGGTGAGCACATCGTCGCGCAGAAGACCATCTACGGCGGCACCTACAATCTGCTGTCCCACACCCTGCCCCTGTACGGCATCTCCACCACGTTCGTGAATATCCACGACCTGGAGGAAGTGGAGGCCGCCGTTCAGGACAATACGAAAGCGATCTTCATCGAGACCCTGGGCAATCCGAACTCCGACATTCCCGACATCGACGCGCTGGCGGAGATCGCCCACCGGCACGGCCTGCCGCTGGTCATCGACAATACATTCGGCACGCCCTACCTGATCCGGCCCATCGAGCACGGCGCGGACATCGTGGTCCACTCCGCCACCAAGTTCCTGGGCGGCCACGGCACCACCCTGGGCGGCATTATCGTGGAATCCGGAAAGTTCGACTGGAAGGCCTCCGGCCGGTACGCACCGATTTCCGACCCGAATCCCAGCTACCACGGCGTCTCATTCGCGGACGCGGCGGGACCGGCCGCCTTCACGACGTACATCCGCGCCATCCTGCTCCGGGATACCGGCGCGACGATCTCCCCCTTCAACGCGTTCCTGCTGCTGCAGGGCGTGGAGACCCTGTCCCTCCGGATCGAGCGCCACGCGGAGAACACCAGGAATGTGGTGGATTTCCTGGCCGGTCACCCGCTGGTGGAGAAGGTCAACCACCCCTCCCTGCCGGAACATCCGGACCACAAACTGTACGAGCGGTATTTCCCGAAGGGCGGCGGTTCCATCTTCACCTTCGACTTAAAAGGCGGTCAGGAGGAGGCGTTCCGGTTCATCGACTCCCTGGAGATCTTCTCCCTGCTGGCCAACGTGGCCGACGTGAAGAGCCTGGTGATCCATCCGGCCACCACCACCCACTCGCAGCTGACCGCGGAGGAACTGGAGAGCATCGGCATTCATCCGAACACGATCCGACTGTCCGTCGGCACGGAGTATATCGGTGACATCATCGAGGACCTGGAGCGCGGCTTCGCCGCGATCGGCTGATCCTGCGGCTCCCAGACAATCTAAAAAAAAGAAATCCTGCGGCTTTGCTGAATGCAGGGCCGCAGGATTTTTTTCATATTTATGAGATCGGAGAATGACGCCTGTTATTTTTTTCTCATAATCAGGAATTTATCCATGACGAAGACGACGATGCCGCCGAAGAAATTGTAGATGCAGACCGA
This sequence comes from Oscillospiraceae bacterium, assembly GCA_021203885.1. Taxonomy (GTDB): domain Bacteria; phylum Bacillota; class Clostridia; order Oscillospirales; family Oscillospiraceae; genus JAJPXI01. The sequence goes on from JAJQAH010000019.1 coordinate 2,972, forward strand.
GATCGTGCCCGCCACCTGGTACAGGCCCAGCTGTGCAGCCGTTGTGGTCATGTGATGCGCGCTCGTGAACGTGCCGCCCATGATCTCGTAGCACCAGTTCTGCAGCGGGACGCCCACGATGGTCTCCAGCGCGATGACGATGATGGTCAGGATCGTATACAGCACCACGCTGACCCGCAGGTCGTTGTCGGCCTGAAATGTCTGAGTCCGGTTGATCGCGTACGACATGGCCTTGGCCACCACGTTGGAGATCAGGAACGCCAGCAGAGAGCCCAGCGCCTGTTCCGGGAACGGCCAGATCTCCACGGTCGTGGTCAGGTTCCGGAGCACCAGATCCAGCACCCAGCGCACGATCAGCTGCGCGATACCTGCCAGCAGACTGAAAAACGCGAACATGACGGCCTCACGCTGTCCGTTGTGGTTCTCAAAATAATTTCTGATCTTTTCGATTCTGTTCACAGGTATCCCTTCTCTCTCCCCTCCGGTCCGGCCTCACCACAGGCCGGACCGTCGGTCCTCTCCTTCTCTCAGTTCCACCCGTTCAGGTAGTCCCGCTGCGCCTGCGTCAGCGTATCGATCCGAAGGCCGCCGGAAGCCAGCTTCACCCGGCCGATCTCGTCGTCGATCTCGTCCGGCACCGGATAGAGCTTCCTCTCCAGACTCTCCCGGTTTTTGAGAAGCCACTCCAGGGCCAGCGCCTGCACGGCGAAGGACATGTCCATGATCTCCGCCGGGTGTCCGTTGCCGGCCGCCAGGTTGACCAGGCGGCCCTGCCCGATGACGTTCAGCACCCGGCCGTCCGGCAGGGTGTATCCCTCGATATTGTCCCGCCGGACCTCTTTCTTCACCGCCATCTCCGCCAGGCCCGCCACGTCCACCTCGCAGTCGAAGTGGCCGGCGTTGGTCAGAAAGGCGTTGTTCTTCATGACCTTAAAATGCTCCGGCGTGATCACGTCCCGGCAGCCTGTGACGGTGACGAAGATATCGCCGGCCTTCGCCGCCTCATCCATGGGCATGACCCGGAATCCCTGCATGGTCGCGTCCAGGGCCTTGAACGGGTCGATCTCCGTCACGATGACGTCGGCGCCCATGCCGGCGGCCCGCATGGCCACGCCCTTGCCGCACCAGCCGTAGCCGGCTACCACGACGGTCTTGCCCGCCACGATCAGGTTCGTGGTATGCATAATGGCGTCCCAGACCGACTGGCCGGTGCCGTACTTATTGTCGTAATAATGTTTCGCCTTGGCGTCGTTCACCGCCATCATGGCGCAGGGCAGGATCCCCTCCCGCTCCCTGGCCTTCAGGCGCAGGATGCCGGTGGTGGTCTCCTCGCAGCCGCCGATCAGCTGATCCGCGTATTCGGCGGCGTCTCCGCCCAGCAGGCTGATCAGATCGCCCCCGTCGTCCACAACCAGGTGCGGATGAAATTCCAGCGTCTTTAAAAGATGTTCCCGGTAAGCCGCGTCGTCGACCCCGTGGATCCCGTAGGTCTCCACGCCCAGATCGGCCAGTCCGGCCGCCACGTCGTCCTGGGTGGACAGGGGATTGGAGCCCGTCAGGCGCACGTCGGCGCCGCCGGCGGCCAGCACGAGGCCCAGATAGGCGGTCTTTGCCTCCAGATGGACGGACACGGCGATCCGCAGCCCCGAAAACGGCTTCTCTTCCTCAAAGCGGGCCCGGATCCCGGACAGGACCGGCATGAAATCCTGCACCCATTTGATCTTTCTTCGTCCCTGCTCCGCCAGGGACGGGTCCCGGACATCACTCAAATCCGTTTCCCTCCGTTCTCAGACGATCCGCCCGTCACCGGCGGGGTCGTATTCTCAGGTTACCGCGGCGGACACGCCGCAGGAGATCGCCAGCACGATACCGCCCGCCACCAGGACACCGGCGATAATGGCCGGCATGGCCTTCCGCATGGGGATCTCCAGCAGAGCCGCCACCAGCGACCCGGTCCAGGCGCCGGTACCGGGCAGGGGCACGGCCACGATGACGAAGAGTCCCAGAAACCCGTATCTCTGGACCTTCCGGCCCTGCAGGTGTCCCCGCTTCTCGATCCAGGCGATCTTATTCTCCATCCACGGGATCCTGCGCAGCAGCTCGAAGATCTTGTTGATCAGCAGGATGACCAGAGGGGCCGGGATCAGATTTCCCACCACGGCCAGCAGATAAACGACGACCGGGGAGAGGCCCTCGGCGATCCCCACGGGGATCGCGCCCCGCAGCTCGACGATGGGGATCATGGACGTCAGAAATACAGACAGATACTGCCAAATCAAGCGATCTTTCCTCCACGGTCCCCTGCTGCCGGCTGCGCCGGACTACACGCGTCTTTCATGGCCCTTCTCCCGGATGACGCCCACCACGTGATCCACGCAGCGGGAACAGATCTCTTCCGACTCGGCCTCCGCCATGACCCGGACGACCGGTTCGGTGCCGGAGCCCCGGACCAGGACCCGGCCGCTGTCCCCCAGTTTCCCGGTGACCATTTCGACGGCCGCCAGCACGTCGGGGTCCTCCAGCGCGGCCTGCTTGTCGCCCACCATGACATTGACCAGTACCTGGGGATAAATAATCACCGGCTCCGCCAGCTTGCTTAAAGGCTGCTTCCTGGCGATCATGGTCTCCATGATCTTCAGGCTGGTCAGCACGCCGTCCCCGGTGGAGGCGTAGTCGGAGAAGATAATATGCCCGGACTGCTCGCCGCCCAGGCTGCAGCCGTGCTCCGTCATATATTCGTATACGTATTTGTCGCCCACCTGGGTCCTGGCGTAGTCCACGCCGGCCCGTTCCAGGGCCTTGTACAGTCCGATGTTGGACATGACCGTGGTGACCACCGTATTGTTCCGCAGTTTTCCCTGGTCCTTCATGTAGGTGCCGCACATGTACAGGATGTGATCCCCCGTCAGCGCCTTGCCCGTCTCGTCCACACACAGGCAGCGGTCGGCGTCCCCGTCGAAGGCGAACCCCGCGTCCAGTCCCTTCTCCCGGACCAGGTCCTGCAGGGATGCGATGTGGGTGGAGCCGCACTCGTCGTTGATATTGAACCCGGTGGGCTCGTCGTGGATCACGAAGGTGTCGGCGCCCAGGGCGTCGAAGACCGCTTTCGCGATGGTCCAGGAACTGCCGTTGGCGCAGTCCAGCCCGATCTTTTTGCCCCGGAAGGAATACAGGCCCAGGGAGATCAGGTATCCGATATACCGGTTGCGCCCGGCCACATAGTCCACCGTGCGCCCGATGCTGTCCATGGTGGCGTAGGGAAGCTCGTCCCACTGCTGGCCGAAGGCGGTCAGATGGTCGTCCAGATAGTCCTCCAGCAGACCGATGACGTCGTCCTCCATCTTCTCGCCGGCGGCGTTGATCAGCTTGATCCCGTTGTCGAAATAGGGATTGTGGCTGGCGGAGATCATGATCCCGCAGTCGAAATCGTCCACTCTCGTAATGTGGGCCACCGACGGGGTCGTGGTCACGTGGAGCAGATACACGTCCGCCCCGGAGGCGGTCAGACCGCCGGACAGGCAGTCCTCCAGCATATAGCTGGACCGCCGGGTGTCCTTCCCGATGACGATCCGGGCCGGGCCCTCCTTCCCGGCGGCCCGTCTGGCCGCGCCGAAGTACCAGCCCAGAAAGCGCCCCACCCGGAACGCGTCCTCGGCCTTCAGACCCTCGTTGACTTTTCCGCGGAACCCGTCGGTCCCGAAATACCTGCCCATATTTCCTGCACCCGCGAAGCCGGCTCCTCAGTATTTATTCAGAGGCGCAGAGCCGTCGTCGTTTCCTTTCTCGATTTTCTTCACCACGGCGTAATAGCCGCTTTTTTCACTGACCTGCACGTAAAAGCGCTCGCCTTCCCGGCGTCCCAGCATGGCCTTGCCCATGGGGGACTCCAGGCTCATGCGGCCCTCCAGCACGTTCTGGCGCACCGTGGTCACCACCTGCCAGACCTCGGTCTCCTCCTCGTCCTCCATGAAGACGGTGACGGTGTCATACAGGCCCACGGTATCGGAACCGGACCCGTCCTCCACCACCACGGCGGTGCGGATCATGTTCTCCAGGTACCGGATCCGGCTGTCGTTGTCGTTCTTCTCCTTCTTGGCCGCCTTGTACTCGAAGTTCTCACTGAGATCCCCGAAGGCCCGGGCCCGCTGCACCTCCTCGATCAGCCGGGGCCGCAGCTCCAGCCGGCGGCGGTCCAGCTCCCGGCGCATCAGTTCCAGGTCTTTTTCAGTCAGTCTGTTCTTCATAGATCTCCTCGGGTCTGATGATCTCCACTTCCGACTCGAATTTCTCCGGCGAGCACACGGCTCCCTGCCAGCCCATGCCGTCCAGCGGGGACAGCTCGCACCCCAAGGGCAGCTCGGTATCCCGCCAGGCCGACAGGCCCTGGCCGGTGTACTTGATAATGCTCTCGATCCCGGTCCAGATGGTATAAAAGGCGTTCCAGCCGCCGCCCAGGTCCCGGTACTTGGCCAGGGTCGTGCCGGTAAACAGCCGCTCCGGAAGATCCTTCTGCCGCGGCCGGGTCAGTTCCAGATCCACGCCCACCGGCGCGTCACTCAGCGCGCAGATGGAGAAATTCCCGCTGTGGGACAGGTTGAAATGATAGTCCGGATAATCCGGGAAATACGGTTTTCCGCCCTCCTCCCGCTCGATGGCGGGCAGGCTCTCCAGGCCCCACACGCGTTTCACCGCCTCCGCCAGCAGGTCGTACGCGTCCGCTTCCGCTATGAAGATCCGAAGCATGGTCTTCATTCACCTCCGAATAGGTTACAGCCGGCCCGGGAAGGCCGGCAGTTTACTCAAAAAATACCGGTCCCCTAAACCTCCATGATCTCGGGGAGGATCATGGGACTTCGCTTGGTCTTTTTATACAGGAACGAGGACATGTCGTCCTTCAGGGACGCCTTGATCTGCTCCGCGTCCCGGATATTCTGCCGCTCGCAGTCCAGCAGGGTGTCCAGCGCCACCGACCGCAGCTCGTCCAGCAGCCCCTCGGACTCCTTCACGTACACGAAGCCCTTGGTGATCAGGTCCGGGCCGGAGACCAGGGACCCGTCGTTGCCGGAGATGGAGGCCACCACGACGATCATGCCGTCGTCGGCCAGTTTCTGGCGCTCCCGCAGGACCGCCTGACCCACGTCGCCGACGCCGTAGCCGTCCACGAAGACCTTGCCGGCCGGCACGGTCCCGGTGATCTTGATGTTTTCCTCGTCCAGCTCGATGACATCGCCGATATCGGCGACGACGATATTCTTTCTGGACATGCCCATCTCCTCGGCCAGTTTCGCGTGAGTCTGGAGATGCCGCTGCTCCCCGTGGACGGGGATAAAGTATTTGGGTCTGACCAGCGCATGCATGATCCTAAGCTCGCCCCGGCAGGCGTGGCCGGACACGTGCAGCTCTCCCAGCCGTTCGTTGACCACTTCCGCGCCTCTGCGGTACAGCTCGTTGATCACGTTGCTGATGGCGTTCTCGTTGCCCGGAATGGCCGAGGCCGACAGGATCACCCTGTCGCCGGGCTCGATCTCCACCTGCTTGTGCTTGTGGAATGCGATCCGGGTCAGGGCGGACATGGTCTCACCCTGGCTGCCGGTGGTGATGATGCAGATCTTATCCTTCGGCAGGTCCTTGATCATCTCCAGATCCACGATGGTGCCCTTGGGCACCTTCATATAGCCCAGTTCACTGGACACGTCGATGGCGTTCTCCATGCTGCGCCCGGTAATGGCCACCTTCCGGCCGTATTTCGCAGCGATGCTGATGACCTGCTGGATCCGGTCCACGTTGGACGCGAAGGTGGTGACGATGATCCGGTCCTTGCAGCCCCTGAAAAGGACGTCGAAGGAATCGCCCACCGCCCGTTCGCTCTTGGTGAATCCGGGCCGCTCCACGTTGGTGGAGTCGCACAGCAGGGCCAGCACGCCCTGGTTGCCCAGCTCGCCCAGACGGGTCAGGTCGATCATGCCGCCCTGGATCGGGGTGGAGTCGATCTTGAAGTCGCCCGTGTGGATGCACACGCCTGCGGGACACCGGACGGCGAAGCCCACGGCGTCCGAGATGGAGTGGTTCACGTGGATAAATTCCACGTCGAAGTTCCCGGCGTGGATCACGTCACCCGCCTCGCAGGTGGTCATCTTCGCCGCGCCGGTCAGATGGTTCTCTTCCAGTTTCAGGCCCACCAGGCCGGCCGTCATCCGGGTGGCGTAGATGGGCACGCTGATATACCGCAGCAGATAGGGGATGCCCCCGATGTGGTCCTCGTGGCCGTGGGTCAGAAAGACGCCCCGGATCCGCTCCTTGTTCTTGATCAGGTATGTAAAGTCAGGGATCACCACATCGACGCCGTACATGCTCTCGTCCGGGAACCCCATGCCGCAGTCGATGACGATGATATCGTTTCCGTACTCATAGGCGGTCATATTCTTCCCGATCTCGTTGAGACCGCCAAGAGGTATAATCTTCAGTTTTTCTGCCATGAATCCTCCTTATTTCCGCGCCGCCCGGGCCGGGACCGCCCGGTCCCCGCTGCCGGGAAGCGCTGTTTTTTTATTTCGCCCGCTGACCGGCGGACGTTGATCATAAATTGAACCGTGCCGGGGCCTCAGGCCGCGGTCTTATCGCCGGCGTCCTCTTCCCCGGATTCG
>JAJQAH010000019.1:9715-15130 GCA_021203885.1 Oscillospiraceae bacterium
TCATCGGACTCCTCGGGCCGGGACAGGTACAGCTCGATGCCGTTGGCGATGCCCCGGGCGAAGGCCTTCTGATAGTCGGTGTCGACCAGTTTATCCAGATCGGCCTGGGTCGTCATGAAGCCGGCCTCGACCAGCACGGCCGGCATGCCCGCGTAGACGATGACGTAGTAATTGGCCCGGCTGATGCCCCGGTCGTCCCCGTCGGTGGCCGTGATGATCCCGTTCTGGATATCCTGGGCCAGCACGTCGTCCCCTTCCCCGTAATAGAAGGTATAGATGCCGGTCCACTCATCGTCGTCCTCCAGGGCGTTGATGTGGATGCTGACGAAAATGTCGCCTTCCGACTCCTTGGTGATATCCACCCGGTCGTCCAGGGACAGATAGGTGTCGTCATCCCGGGTCATGACCACCTCGTACCCGTACTCATCCTCCAGGATCTCCCTGGTATAATCGGCGATGGCCAGGGTGATGTCCTTCTCGTCATATTCCCCGTCTTCCGACACCGCGCCTGCGTCGTTCCCGCCGTGGCCCGGGTCCAGCACGATGACCGCCTTGGCCTCCGCGGCGGTCTCCGTTCTTTCCTCATTTTCAGGAAGCGCCGCGCTGTCCGTCGGCTCCAGCGCCTGCTCCTCGTTTTTCTGGGAGCTGCTGCAGCTGCGGACGATCAGCACGATGGCCACCACGATGGCCGCCAGGATGACCAGCCGGATAAAAAGACCGAGCATCGCCATCCACCAGCCTCTGTCGGGCATGCGTCTCCGCCTGGCGGATGAACGCCGTCTGTTCCGGGCCGATGAATGCCGATCCTCCCCGGCATATGAGCGCCGATCCTCGTCGGCATATGAGCGCCGGTCCTCCTCGGCATATGAACGCCGGTCCTCGTCGGCATATGAACGCCTGGTATCGTCGGCGGATGAGCGCCGTCTGTTTCTCGATGATGAACGCCGTCTGTCTCTCGAGGATGAGCGTCGTCTGTTATCCAAGGTTGCACCTCTCAGTCCGGCGGAATCCCGGCCCCGGAAGCCGTCCCTGGCTTACCGGGTCCCGGCCGGGCCGCCGGTCCTTTTTGCTATTTCTATCAGTATACCAGATTTTCCCTCCGGACACAACAGATTTTTATGTGTGCCCGAAAGGTAATTCAGTCCGGATCCGGGAGGGAATCCAGCTGACTGCGCAGTTTCTCCAGCAGCGCGCGCAGTTCCTCCGCCCGCGCTTTCTCGCCGGCCACCACCTGTTCCGGGGCCTTGTTTAAAAATCCGGGGTTTTGAAGCTTCTTCTCCAGCCCCTGCAGCTCCCCGCTCTTTTTGTTCAGATCCTTCTCCAGCCGCTGGCGCTCTTTTTTAACGTCCACCAGCTGCTCCAGGGGCATGTAGACGGAGGCGTCGGCGGTGACGGCGCAGGCCGTGCCCGTCAGGTCCTCCGGCGCGTCGCTGAGAACCGTGACGCTGTCGGCCCAGGCCATCCTCTTAAAAAACGGGGCGCCCAGCTCGAACACGTCCGTAAGGGGCGTGACCACCGTCAGGGCGGCCCGCCTGGAGGGGGGCACGTTCATCTCGCTGCGAAGGCCCCGGACGGCGGATATGGCCGCCATGATCTTCTCCATGGCGGCTTCCTCCTCCGGAAAATCCAGCGCCGGGTCGGTCTCCGGCCAGGACTGGAGCATCAGGAACCCGCCGGGTTCGGTCCCCTCCTCTTTCGGAAGGGCCTGCCAGATCTCCTCGGTCACGAAGGGCATGAAGGGATGCAGCAGTTTCAGGATGCGGATCAGAACGAAGCACAGCACCTGCTGGGCCCGCTCCCGGGCATCCTCGTCATCCCCCTGCAGGCGGGTCTTTGTCAGCTCGATGTACCAGTCGCAGTAGTCGGACCAGATCAGATCGTACACCTTGGCCGCCGCCACGCCCAGCTCGAATTTCTCCAGGTTCTCGGTGACCTCCCCGATCGTCCGGTTCAGAACGGACAGGATCCACCGGTCCTCCGTATCCAGCCGCTCCGGCAGAGCGCATGTCTCGATGGTCAGGTTCATCAGCAGGAACCGGGAGGCGTTCCAGATCTTATTGGCGAAATTGCCCATGGCCTGGCACCGCTCCGGATAGAAGCGCATGTCGTTGCCCGGGGCCACGCCGGACACCAGGTTGAACCGCAGCGCGTCGGCGCCGTACGTGTCCGCCATCTCCAGCGGGTCGATGCCGTTGCCCAGGCTCTTGCTCATCTTGCGGCCCTCGCCGTCCCGGACCAGGCCGTGGATGAACACGGTGTGGAACGGCGGCTGCCCGGTGTGCTCGCAGGCGGAGAAGATCATCCTCGCCACCCAGAAGAAGATGATATCGTACCCGGTCACCAGCACGTCGGTGGGATAGAAATACCGAAAATCCTCGCTGTTCTCGTCCGGCCAGCCCAGGGTCGAGAAGGGCCACAGGGCCGAGGAGAACCAGGTGTCCAGCACGTCGTCCTCCTGTTTGATATTGGGGCTGCCGCAGTGCTCGCAGACGTCCGGGTCGGTCTCCGACACCGTGACGCCGCCGCAGTCGGCGCAGTTCCAGGCTGGGATCCGGTGTCCCCACCACAGCTGACGGGATATGCACCAGTCGTGGACGTTCTCCATCCAGTTCGTGTAGGTCTTGGCGAACCGGTCCGGCACGAACTTCACCTCGCCGTCCCGGACCACCCGCAGGGCCTCGCCGGCCAGGGGCTCCATTTTCACGAACCACTGGTTGGAGATGATGGGCTCCACGTCGGTGCCGCAGCGGTAGCAGGTGCCCACGCTGTGCTTCAGGTCCTCCGTCTTTTCCAGAAAGCCCCCGGCCTCCAGGTCGGCCAGGACGGCCTCCCGGGCCTCGTAGCGGTCCATTCCCTGATATTTCCCGCCGTTCTCGTTGACCACCCCGTGGTCGTCCAGCACCCGGATCATCTCCAGGTCGTGGCGTCTGCCCACCTCGAAGTCGTTGGGGTCGTGGGCCGGGGTCATCTTGACGCAGCCGGTGCCGAACTCCATATCCACATACTCGTCCGCCACCACGGGGATCTCACGGTCCATAAGGGGCAGGATGACCGTTTTGCCCACAAGGTCCGTGTAGCGCTCATCCGCCGGATTGACGGCCACGCCGGTATCGCCCAGCATGGTCTCCGGCCGGGTGGTGGCCACGACGCAGTAACGGCCGGGTTCCCCCTTGACGGGGTACCGCAGGTACCACAGATGGCCGTCTTTTTCCTGATACTCCACCTCGGCGTCCGACAGGGCGGTCACGCAGCGGGGGCACCAGTTGATGATCCGGTTTCCCTTGTAGATGAGGCCCTTACGGTACAGGTCCACGAACACGTGGCGCACCGCGTCCGACAGGCCGTCGTCCATGGTGAACCGGGCCCGGTCCCAGTCGCAGGAGGTGCCCAGTTTCTTCTGCTGCTCCACGATGCGCTGGCCGTATTTTTCTTTCCAGTCCCAGACCCGCTGCAGGAAGACCTCACGGCCCAGGTCATACCGGGACTTGGACTCGTTGTTCCGGATCTCCTCCTCCACCTTGATCTGGGTGGCGATGCCCGCGTGGTCCGTACCCGGGACCCACAGAGCGGCGTATCCCTGCATCCGCTTGAAGCGGATCAGGATATCCTGCAGGGTGCAGTCCAGGGCGTGGCCCATGTGCAGCTGCCCCGTCACGTTGGGCGGCGGCATGACGATGGTAAAGGGTTTCTTCTTGCTGTCCCGGATGCCCTTAAAGCAGCCGTTTTTCTCCCACATACTGTAGATCCGCGGCTCCACCTGGGCGGGATCGTATACTTTCGGCAGTTCAGTTTCCGGCATTTCTATGTCTCCCCGTTTTCCGTCTCTTCCATCTGACGCTGGATCCGGCGCATATCGGCGACGGCCGCATCCAGCCGCGCGGACAGGTCGTACTTGATGGTGATGGCCAGGCTGATCTCGTCTGAGATCTGCTCCAGCCGGCGGCGCATCTCAAAAAGCGTCTTCGTGCTTTCGCTCATTGTAAGATCTCCCCGTAGTCCGGCCGGAGATCCTCCAGCGTCTGATTGTCCTCCTTCTCCCGCTCGTCGCAGGCGCGGCGGATATCGGCGGCGATGTCCGCCAGCCGTCCGGCCAGCTCCTCCAGTTCCTCACCGCCCGGTTCCCGGGCCAGATCCCGGCAGGTGCCCCCCATGGTCTCGATCTCGTCCGCCATGTTCCGGGCACCGAAAAAGTCCACCGATACGAATGACATGTTTTGTCTCCTCTCTTTTCCTAAAAAAAACACCCCAAGCCAGCAATCTGACTCAGGGCGAACAATGATCTGTCCGCGGTACCACCTGAATTCGGGCAAGCCCGCACTTGAAAGCCGGATAACGGCGGCTGCCGCCGGCACCTACCGAAAACGGTTCGGCACCGAAGCTCCGGGACCACCTTCCGCTGCGGACACGGGGGACCTTTCACCATCCGGTCCCTCTCTGAGCCGCTTCCGAAGCGTACTCCTTCCCTTCCTCGCTGATAGGAAAATTATAGGCGATACGGGACTTTTTGTCAACCCCCGGAGGGGTGAGGATTTCTATAAATCGCTGCCGCCAAAGACGATCAGATCTACGACAACTGCGGCAATTACAATGACACCTACAATAACTGCAAGGATCGTGGTTGTGCGTCTCCGTTTGGCAGATTTTTCCATATTGTTTTGGATTTCAGTTATGGATTTCTTTAACTCCTCATTGGAAACGTAATCTTCTGATGTATCGTTCGTATCCTGTGTATGATTCGTGTCCTGATCTATCGTGCCATTCACCCTGGCCCCGCATTTCGGACAAAATACGTCCTTTTTCCTAATCTTGGCACCGCAAATTGGGCAAACCATGGTAGCTTTCCCTCCCTAAAAAAAGCGATATTAAATAAAGAACCGGAAGAATACTGTAAGGGCTAAAAACGCAAGGACAACTGGGAGAATTCATCGGCAAGAATTAAGATATAATTATGAATTTATAATGATTTCTTGCCGATAACGCAGTGTAATAAATATTGAGGTGATGACCATGAAATTTCTAACCGTCGCGGAAGCCGCTGAAAAGTGGGGCATCGCACAGCGCACCGTACGGAATTACTGCGCGAACGGCCGGTTCCCCGGCGCCGTACAGGAAGGCAGAAGCTGGCGGATCCCGGAAGGAGCAGAGCGGCCGGAGCGGATCAACGCCAGGCCGGATCCCTCCGGAACGCTTCTCGGCGCTCTCCGTAAGGAGAAAGGAAGCGGGATGAAAGGCGGGATCTACCACAGGCTGCAGATTGAATTCACATACAACTCCAACCACATAGAGGGCAGCAGGCTGACGGAGGATCAGACCCGGAGCATTTTCGAGACCCGCACAATAGGCGTCACGGACGGCACATTCAATGTGGATGACGTCATCGAAACCTCCAACCACTTCCGGTGTATCGATCTGATC
>JAJQAH010000008.1 GCA_021203885.1 Oscillospiraceae bacterium
TCATCCCCCACCTGCTTCGCAGAGGTGGAGGCTTTCTGGCTAATTCTTCGGTAAAAACGGAGACCCCCTGAAGTACGGACCGGCCCTTTTGTTCTTGTACATTTTGGCGCCAGCTGATATAATGTAAGGACCCGCTCCGGGACGGTCCGGAGTTGAAGCAAAGAAGAAGAAAGCAGGCGGAAAGCTGTGACTTATAAAGAAGAATTCATCACATTCATGGTGCGCTCCGGTGTTCTGACATTCGGAGATTTTGTCACCAAGTCGGGGCGGAAGACGCCTTATTTTATCAATACGGGAAATTACCGGACCGGGGCGCAGGCGGCCAAACTGGGCGAGTACTACGCCCGCTGCATCCAGGAAAACGCGCCCGACGGCATCGACTGCCTGTTCGGCCCCGCGTACAAGGGGATCCCGCTGGCCGTCTCGGCGGCGGCCTCCCTGTATAACATGTACGGCCGGGATCTGCCCTACGGCTTTAACCGGAAAGAGGTCAAGGACCACGGGGAGGGCGGATTCATGGTCGGTTACACGCCCGTCGACGGCGACCGGATCGCCATCGTGGAGGACGTGGTCACGGCCGGAACGGCCGTCCGGGAATCCCTGCAGCTTCTGCAGTCTCTCGGCGACGTCCGGGTGACGCACCTGTTCGTCTCCGTGGACCGGATGGAGCGGGGGACAAGGGACTGCTCCACACTGGACGAGCTGCGGGAGGATTACGGCATCACGGTGTGTCCCATCGTGACGATCCGGGATATCATCTCGTTTATGTACCAGAGGGAAGTGGACGGGAAAGTCTACATCGACGATGAGATGCGCGGCCGTATGGAGGACTATCTCGCCGAGTACGGCGGCAAATGATCCCTGTTTTTGTGTCTGAAGAAATCCTGAGAAAAGGGGGCCGTATTTTTGGATCATTTTGAACTGCACAGCGAATACAGCCCCACCGGGGACCAGCCGGAGGCCATTGCGCAGCTGACGGAGGGGCTGAAGAACGGACTGGACGAGCAGACCCTGCTGGGTGTCACCGGGTCCGGGAAGACCTTCACGATGGCCAACGTCATCGCGAACACGAACCGGCCGACGCTGATCATCTCCCACAACAAGACACTGGCCGCCCAGCTGTTTGAGGAGATGCGTGAATATTTTCCCAATAACGCGGTGGAGTATTTTGTCTCCTACTACGATTACTACCAGCCGGAGGCCTATATTCCCCATACGGACACCTATATCGAAAAGGACGCCTCCATTAACGAGGAGATCGACCGGCTGCGGCTGTCCGCCACCGCGTCCCTGATGGAACGCAGGGACGTCATCGTCGTCGCCTCCGTATCCTGCATATACGGACTCGGCGAGCCGGAGGATTTTGCCAATATGATGGTATCCCTCCGGGTGGGGCAGACCATCAAAAGAGACGATCTGCTCAGCAGGCTGATCGATATCCGCTATGAGCGCAACGACATCGCCTTTGAGCGGAATAAATTCCGGGTGCGGGGCGACACGGTGGAGATCTTTCCGGCCTATTGGAAGTCCAGCGCCATCCGGGTGGAGTTCTTCGGGGACGAGATCGACCGGATCTCGGAGATCAATCCCCTGACGGGGGCGCCCATCCGGCGTCTGGAGAATATCCCGGTGTGGCCGGCCACGCACTATGTGACGCCCCGGGATAAAATGGAAAAGGCCGTCCATGAGATCTGCCGGGAGATGGACGAGCGGGTGGCCTATTTCAAGGAGAACGACAAGCCCCTGGAGGCGGAGCGCATCGCACAGCGGACCATGTACGACGTGGAGATGATGCAGGAGCTGGGCTACTGTTCCGGCATTGAGAATTACAGCCGCGTCATCGAGGGCCGCGCGCCCGGCACGCCGCCCCACACGCTGCTGGACTACTTCCCGGAAGATTTTATCCTGTTCGTGGATGAATCCCATGTGACCCTTCCGCAGCTGCGGGCCATGTACAACGGGGACCACGCCAGAAAAACATCCCTGGTGGAATACGGGTTCCGGCTGCCCTGCGCCTTTGACAACAGGCCTTTGAAGTTTGAGGAGTTCGAGCAGCGCCTGAATCAGGTCATCTACGTCTCCGCCACGCCGGGCGAATTCGAGATCACCCGGTCCGGGCAGGTGGCCGAACAGCTGATTCGGCCCACCGGCCTGCTGGACCCCGTCGTGGAAGTGCGGCCGGTGGAGGGCCAGATCGACGACCTGATTTCGGAGATCAATCTGCGGGTGGACCGGCAGGAGCGGGTACTGGTCACCACCCTGACCAAGAAAATGGCGGAAGATCTGTCCTCCTATCTGAAGGAGGCGGGCATCCGCTGCCGCTACATGCACCACGACATCGACGCCATCGAGCGGGCGGAGATCATCCGGTCCCTCCGGCTGGGTGAATTCGACGTGCTGGTGGGCATCAATCTTCTTCGGGAGGGCCTCGATCTGCCCGAGGTCAGCCTGGTGGCGATCATAGACGCGGACAAGGAAGGATTTCTCCGCTCGGAGACCGCGCTGATCCAGACCATGGGCCGGGCTGCCCGGAACGCCGGGGGCACCGTCATCCTGTATGCGGATACGGTGACGCCCTCCATGGCCAGGGCCATGGAAGAGACCGCCCGGCGCCGGACCAAACAGGACGAATATAACCGGGCCAACGGGATTACGCCGACCACGATCGTCAAGGATGTCAGGCGGGGGATCGACCTTTCCAGCGAGGAGGAGACTTCCGAATTCGACTTCAACGAGAAACAGATGACCAAACAGCAGCGGCAGGAACTGATCGCGAAACTGGAGAAGCAGATGAATCAGGCGGCCAAACTGCTGGAATTCGAGTACGCGGCCGAGCTGCGGGACCGGATCATATCCCTGCAGGGAAAGAGGTAATATTTTGACAGATCGCATTTCCGTCCGGGGCGCCCGGGTCAACAACCTGAAAAATATCGACGTGGATATCCCGCGGGACAAGCTGGTCGTGCTGACCGGCGTGTCCGGCTCCGGGAAATCCTCTCTCGCCTTCGACACCATCTACGCGGAAGGGCAGAGGCGGTATGTGGAGTCCCTTTCTTCCTATGCCCGGATGTTTCTGGGCCAGATGGACAAGCCGGACGTGGATTCCATCGACGGGCTGTCCCCGGCGATCTCCATCGACCAGAAGACCACATCCAAGAACCCGCGCTCGACGGTGGGCACCGTGACGGAGATCTATGACTACCTGCGCCTGCTGTGGGCACGGGTCGGAACGCCCCACTGCCCGAAATGCGGCAAGGAGATCCGGCAGCAGAGCATCGACCAGATCATCGATCAGATCCTGGATCTGCCCGAAGCCACGAAGATCCAGATCATGGCGCCCGTGGTCCGTGGGAAAAAGGGAGAGCACGCCAAGATCCTGGAGGACGCCTCCAGGTCCGGCTACGTGCGGGCCCGGATCGACGGGAACATGTACGAGCTGGGGGAGCCGGTCGGGCTGAACAAGAACCAGAAACATAATATCGAGATCGTGGTGGACCGGCTGGTCATCCAGGACGGGATCCGCCGCAGACTGACGGACAGTGTGGAGACCGCGTCGAACCTGGCCGGGGGACTGGTCCTGGTGAATATCCTGCCGGAGGACGAAGACCTGATGTTCTCCCAGAACTACGCGTGCGAGGACTGCGGGATCTCCATCGAGGAACTGACGCCCAGAATGTTCTCCTTCAATAATCCCTTCGGCGCCTGCCCGACCTGTTCCGGACTGGGCAGCCATCTGAAGGTGGACCCGGAGAAGATCCTTCCGAACAGGGACCTCTCTATCATGGAGGACGCGTTCAACGCGCCGGGCTGGACTGGAGTCAAAAGCGACGGCATCGTCCGCATGTATTTTGAGGCCCTGTCGAAGAAATACCATTTTTCCCTGAAGAAGCCTGTGAAGGAACTGAGCCAGGATGTGATCGATCTGATCCTGTACGGCACCGGCGACGAGAAGCTGAAGCTGACCTATGAGCGGGCCGACGGGCAGGGAACGCTTGAGCAGCCGTTCGAGGGGATCGTCAACAATCTGGAGCGCAGATACAAAGAGACAAAGAGCGACAGCGTCCGTGCGGAGCTGGAGCAGTGCATGAGCGAATTCCCGTGCCCGGACTGCCAGGGCCGCCGCCTGCGTCCTGAATCCCTGGCCGTCACGGTGGGCGGCCTGAATATCGACGAGTTCTGCCGCAAATCCGTGACGAAGGCCCTGGAGTTCATGGAGGGGCTGAAGCTGTCCAAGCAGAAACAGCGCATTGCGGAACTGGTTCTGAAAGAGATCATCTCGCGCCTGCGCTTTCTGCAGAGCGTGGGACTGGAATATCTGACGCTGTCCAGGACTTCGGCGACCCTCTCCGGCGGCGAGAGCCAGCGGATCCGGCTGGCCACGCAGATCGGATCTTCGCTTATGGGTGTCGTGTATATCCTGGACGAGCCGTCCATCGGCCTGCATCAGCGGGATAACGCGATGCTGCTGGATACTTTGAAACAGCTGCGGGACCTGGGCAATACCCTGATCGTGGTGGAACACGATGAGGAGACCATGCGCGCGGCCGACTGGATCGTGGATATCGGACCGGGCGCCGGCGTGCACGGCGGCGAGGTGGTGGCCAGCGGCACGGCGGAGGACATCATGAGCACGCCCGGTTCGGTCACCGGCGACTATCTGTCCGGACGGAAAAAGATCCCCGTGCCCGCGGTGAGACGGCCGGGAAACGGGAAGAAACTGACCGTCCTGGGTGCGGCGGAAAACAATCTCCGCCATATCGACGTATCCTTTCCCCTGGGCACGTTCATCTGCGTGACCGGCGTGTCCGGATCCGGAAAATCCAGCCTGGTCAACGAGATCCTGTATAAGAAACTGGCCTGCGACCTGAACCACGCCAAGTGCAGGCCGGGGAAATTCGGCAGCATAAAAGGGGAGGAGTATCTGGACAAGGTCATCGCCATCGACCAGTCGCCCATCGGCCGCACGCCCCGGTCGAACCCTGCAACATACACTGGACTGTTCAACGATATCCGGGAGCTGTTCGCCTCCACGCCGGACGCGAAGGCGAGAGGCTACGGACCGGGCCGGTTCTCATTTAACGTGAAAGGCGGGCGCTGCGAGTCCTGCCAGGGTGACGGCCTTCTGAAGATCGAGATGCATTTTCTTCCGGACGTCTATGTCCCCTGCGAGGTGTGCAAGGGGAAACGCTATAACCGGGAGACACTGGAGGTCTGCTACAAGGGTCAGAACATTTATGAAGTATTGAATATGACCGTGGACGAGGCACTGGAATTTTTCGAAAACCTGCCGAGGATCCGGAACAAGCTGGCCACGCTACGGGACGTGGGAATGGGATATATCAAGCTCGGTCAGCCTTCCACCGAGCTTTCAGGCGGCGAGGCACAGAGAGTCAAGCTGGCCACCGAACTCTCCAAGCGTTCCACCGGACGCACGCTTTATATCCTGGACGAGCCCACCACCGGCCTGCATTCGGCCGATGTCCAGCAGCTGATCCAGGTCCTTCAGCGGCTGGTGGACCAGGGGAATACGGTGGTCGTCATCGAGCACAATCTGGACGTGATCAAGACCGCCGACTATATTATCGACCTCGGTCCGGAAGGGGGAGACGCCGGCGGCGAGGTGGTCGCGGCGGGGACGCCGGAGGAGATCGCCGAATGCCCCGCCAGCTATACGGGCCAGTACATGAAAAAACTCTGTACGCTGAAAAAATAGTGTGCCTTTTGGCCCTTTACTGAAAAAGAGGCGCAGCCTGACGGCCGCGCCTCTTTTGAACACAAGATTTTAGCGAAAATTTTTTCGGATCAGCCTTTCTGCAGTTCCTTGGCGATCTCCTCGGCAAAATTCTGCTCTTTCTTTTCGATCCCTTCGCCGCGCTCGTACCGGACGGCGTCTTTCAGGGTGATGGTTCCGCCCAGGTCCTTCGCCACGCCGGAAAGGTACTGCTCCACGGTCATGTTGGAATCCTTGACGAAATCCTGCTGCATCAGGCAGTTCTCCGTGTAGAATTTGTTCAGCTTGCCGGTGACGATCTTCTCCTTGACCTGGTCGGGCTTGTCGGCCATTTTCGGGTCGTTTGCCATCTGTGCCAGCAGGATCTTCTTCT
The DNA here is from genome assembly GCA_021203885.1 of Oscillospiraceae bacterium. Lineage (GTDB taxonomy): Bacteria > Bacillota > Clostridia > Oscillospirales > Oscillospiraceae > JAJPXI01. Next base: position 6,105 of record JAJQAH010000008.1, read on the forward strand.
CCTCGTCCAGCACATCGTCCGTGACCTGGCTCTTGTCCAGGAAACGGGGATTCAGAGCCGCGATCTGCATGGCCAGGTCCTTGCCGGCCTCATTGACCTGCTCCGGCGTCAGATCCGTCTCCAGATTGACCAGCACGGCGATCCTGCCGTTGGCGTGGTTATAGGCAACGGATACATTTTCCGTAAACATGGCGAAACGCCGGACCTGGATGTTTTCTCCGACCAGCAGGACCATCTCCTGCTGCTGCTGGAGAACGGTCAGGGCGGTGTCAAGATAGGGACTCTCCATCAGCGTATCCAGATCTGCCGGTTTGCAGGCCGCGACCGTGGCGGCCACGCCCTTTACGAAGTCCACGAACTTCTCATTCATGGCCACAAAATCGGTCTCCGAATTGACCTCGACCGCAACACCGGTCCCGTCGATGACGTCCGCGTAAGCCATGCCTTCGGCCGCCACACGGCCGGCTTTCTTCTGGGAAGCAGCCAGACCTCTCTCACGCAGGATCTCGACGGCCTTATCCATATTTCCGTCTGCCTCGGTCAGCGCCTTTTTGCAGTCCATCATACCGACACCGGTCATGGTGCGCAGTGCCTGGACATCTTTTGCGGTAACTGCCATTATTATACACTCCTTTAAATTCACGAATGAATGCGCCCGCCCACACCGGACGGGCGCAGATTTTTAGAAATTTGGAAAATCAGATTCCGGCTCCGCCGAAGGATCCGGATCATTCGGCGGCAGCTTCGACCTTCTCCTCAGCCGCTTCTTTTGTTTCCTCGGCGGATTCTTTTACTTCCTCAGCCGCTTCTTTCGCGGCATCTTTTGCCTCCTCAGCGGCTTCTTTTACTTTCTCAGCTTTTTTACCGCCGTCTTTCTCTTCGGAAGCGGACTCGCCGGTTTCTTTCTCCGCTTTTTTGGCGGTGCTCCTGGAGGAGGATTTTGTCGTCTTTTTAGCGGTACTTTTCTTTTCCGCGGCTTCTTCTGCCGGCTTTTCTGTTTTTTCAGTCTTATCTGACGCTTCAGCCGTCTCTTTCGCCTTGGAGGAAGTTCTCTTTCTGGGCGCAGCTTTCTTCTCGGACGCACTTTCTTTTTCCGTATCGTCGTCCTCGGCCGGGATCACATACTCCTTCTTTGCCGGTTTTTCAGCGGGCTCGCTAACCTCAACGACCTCCAGGTCGCTTTCCTGAAGAACGTATTCCTTCCTGACCGGCTTGGATGCTGCTTCCGCCTCAGCCTGTTCCTTCGCGGCTTTTTCGGCGGCGGCTTTCTCCTCCGCTTCCTTCGCGGCTTCCTTTTCCGCCGCGTCGCGGCCCTGCAGACCTTCCTCAACGGCGTTTGCCATGATCGAACAGATCAGGCGTATGGCACGGATCGCGTCGTCGTTTCCGGGGATCACATAGTCAATCTCATCCGGGTCGCAGTTGGTATCCACAACAGCGACGATGGGAATATGCAGCTTTCTCGCCTCGTTGATGGCGTTCCGTTCTTTCCTGGGGTCAATGACGAACAGGGCGGAAGGAAGCTCATCCATCTGGACGACGCCGCCCAGGTATCTTTCCAGTTTGGACATCTCGTTCATCAGTTTGATGACTTCTTTTTTTGTCAGCATGTCGAACGTTCCGTCTTCCTGCATCTTCTGCAGCTGGTTGAGACGGTCCACACGTCCGCGCATCGTCTTGAAATTGGTCAGCATGCCGCCGAGCCAGCGGGAATTGACATAATACATGCCGCAGCGTTCCGCTTCCTCGCGTATGGCGTCCTGTGCCTGCTTCTTGGTCCCGACGAACAGCACCGTTCCGCCGTCCTCCGCGACCGAACGGATGAAATTATACGCCGTGTCCAGTTTCTTGACGGTCTTCTGAAGATCGATGATGTAGATACCGTTCCGTTCGGTATAGATATAGGGCTCCATCTTGGGGTTCCAGCGGCGGGTCTGGTGCCCGAAGTGAACGCCCGCCTCCAAAAGCTGCTTCATTGATACGACTGCCATGTAATATCCTCCTTAAAATTTTTGGTTTTTACCTCTGGGCGTCTCATTCAAAAAACTCCATTCCCGACCGATCGGGAACACCGGAGCTTTGTCGACCTCCCATGCGAAGTGCATGAAGATTCTACCACAGTTTTTCGGCAAGTGCAAGAACTTTTTACTGATTTTTCTGCATTTTCTGCAGGTTTCATCCCGGGATAGGGAGTTCACGCAGAAAAAGACCGCGGGTGCCGGAGCACCGACAGCCGCGGTCAGGGAAATTAAGGGGGAAATGTGCCAGGGGGTTCCGGCAGATCCGGGTGCCCGGCACGATCTTCGCTTCATGCCGCCGGTCCGCGGGACCGGCCGGCAGGGATCAGTCCTCCAGATCCGTTCTCTCCACGTCTCTTTTCCACCGCTTCGCGAGGAACATGCAGATGGCGCCTATGACACAGAATACGGCCAGGATCCGGAAGACCAGCGCGTAGCTCTGGCCGCTGGCATCCAGCAGGAAACCGGAGAGCGCGGGTCCGGCGACTCCGCTTAAAAAGCCATACGCGGAGAAGACAAGGCTGAAGATCATACTGTAATGCTTCAGGCCGAACAGGTCGGAGACCAGGGGTGCCGTAATTGTGAACAGGGTCCCGAAAGCAAGGCCAACCAGGGCGGCCAGAACAGCGACCAGGACGATATTCGTACACCAGGGCAGCAGCAGGTACCCCAGACCGCCCAGCAGGAGTGCGATCAGTCCTGTCGCGTTGCGCCCGATCCAGTCGGAAACGGTGCCGGCGATGATACGGCCCACTCCGTTGGTCACGTTGAAGGCCGTCAGGACGGTGGCGGTCGTCAGTCCGATGGATGCGGCATACGAACCGGAAAGGCTGATCATGGAGACGCCGGCGGCGCCCATAAACAGCCAGCCCACCCAGATCAGCCAGAAATTCCGGGTGCTGAGGGCCTGTTTGACGGTGTAGGATTTTTTGGCCAGCGCCGGGCCGGCCGCGGCGGAAGCTTTTTTCAGCTCCTCCAGTTCGCTGCTCTGCTTTTCGGTGAGATGGCAGAAGGAGGGAAGCTCGGCAAAGACCATGCTGGCACAGTTGAAGACCACGATCATGGCGACTACGATCCAGTTCATCGTCTGATACCCCACGCTGTCCAGCAGGGCCTGGTATACCAGGGACATGATGGCGCCCGCGATGCCGAAAGTCAGATTCACGACGCCGGAGGCCAGGCCGCGGCGCTGGGGAAGCCAGTTCTGGCAGGTGGAGATACAGGGCCCGTAAATAAATCCGGTGCCGGCTCCGCAGAAGAAGGCCCATATGTACGAATATACGATACTGGTGGCGAAGTTTGCGAAGATCATGTCGGCCAGCAGGATAGCCGTGCCGATCATCAGGCATCTGCGCGTGCCGATCTTCGCGTGTATGGACCCGGAGACCAGCATCAGGACTCCTACGCCCAGACAGGCAAACATCATAATGAATCCCGTCTGGCTGGAGTCGGCGTCAAACTGATCCGCCCAGTAAGGCGTCAGAATACCGGGGTACCCGAAGAAAAGGGCACCGGAATTAAATGTGGCCAGGGCACAGGAAAGAATGCCCAGCCAGCTTCTTGTTCTGAGAGTCATATATTACCGTTCCTGTTTTCCGGGCGCGTCCGGATGACGGACGCGCAATGGCGGGACCTAACAACTTAACTATTATAACGGGCTCCAGAAATACTGTCAAGGCGGGGAAGATCCTTTTCCGGACATGCATTTTTAGAAGACAAACGGAACGGCCGGAAAAGAGGACCCGGACAGGCAAAAATTTAAATTGTAACTTTTTGTAAATTAATCTGATTTTTCCGCTGGCTTCCCTTGCTATTTTGCCGGAAATACAGTATAATTTTATTATAAAATGCGGTTATTCTGTCCTCAGATACTTTTGTACCAATTTTTCCTTTAATTTTTTCGATGGGAGGTGATGACTGTGGACTGGTTTTCGAGTGCCTGGCAGGTCATTCGAAGTTATATCGATCTGATCCGGATCACGGATATTCTGGACATGGCCATCATCGCCTATGTCATATACCGCCTGCTGCTTGTCCTGCGCAGAAGTCGTTCCGGACAGGTGCTGAGAGCGATTATTATCATTATAGTGGCACTGGCCGTTTCCTCGTTCCTGAATCTGCACGTCATCACCTTTGTGCTCAGCCGCGCAGTGGAGATCGGGCTTCTTGCCCTTGTCATTATCTTTCAGCCGGAACTCCGGCGCTTTCTGGAGGGCATCGGAAGCGGAGGAATCCGAAGGCTGTTTTCCAGGGAACACTCGCCCGAGGTGCTGGAAAACGCTATTTCGCAGACTGTGGAGGCATACACAAATTTCTCCAAAGAAAAAGTTGGCGCACTGATGGTGTTTGAACGGAAGGTGCTGCTGGACGATATCATCAAAACAGGCTCTCCGCTGGATGCCGCCGTCTCGGCGGATCTGCTGAGCAACCTGTTCTGGAATAAGGCGCCTCTGCATGACGGCGCGGTCATCGTCCGGAAAGGGCGGATCGTCGCAGCGGGCTGCGTCCTTCCTCTGTCCAGCAACATGAATCTGTCCAAAGAACTGGGAACACGGCACCGTGCCGGGGTCGGTGTCAGTGAAAATTCCGATGCCGTTGTGGCCATCGTGTCGGAGGAGACCGGCTCCATCTCCGTCGCCATCAACGGATCGCTGCAGCGGCATCTGACGCCGGAGACCCTGGAACAGATCCTGCGCAGGGAACTTCTTACGGACGAGGAAGAGACATCCAAAGGAAGAACCTATTGGGAGAGATTCAGGGACTTTGTAACAGGGAGAACGAAAAAACTGAAAAAGGGAGAATCGGACGATGGGAAAACGGATTCTTAACAGCAAAATTTTATATGCTGTGCTGGCCATCATTCTTTCCATCGGCCTGTGGGTCTATGTCGTAGCGGTGGAAGGGACCGATTCCACCATCGATATCAGCGGCATCCCCGTTACCTTTACCAACCAGGAAGTGCTGGAGGAGAGGGGACTGATGATCACGGAAGGCGAGGGCCAGACCGTGACGCTGACCGTAAGCGGAGCCAGCACGAGCCTGACGGAACTGAGCCAGAGAAGATCAGATATTTCCGTGACGGTGGATGTCGGCAGGATCACGTCCCCCGGCTCGCAGCAGATGGCCTATACCGTCACGCTGCCAAGCGGCTATTCCTCATCGGTTACCATATCCGACCGGTCGCCGGGCAATATCGATTTTACCGTTTCCCGGTTTGTCACGGAGGAGATCGAGATCGGATGCAAGTTCGACGGAACGCTTGCGGACGGCTATATGCGGGACGATTTTATCGTGACTCCGAGTACACTGACCATTTACGGTGCGGAGGAAGAGGTTGAAAACATTTCCTATGCGCTGGTGACGGTCCAGGGAGAAAATCTCAGTGAATCGGTCACGGAGGTTCTGCCTTTCACGCTGATGAATGCGCAGGGCCAGGAGACCTCATCCCAGACGGTCACCTGCAGTGTAGAAACGGTGGAAGTCACCATGCCTGTGGTCAAGTCCAATGAGATCAAGCTGGCGGTGGATCTGATTCCCGGCGGTGGGATCACCGAGGAGAATATGGACAAATATGTGACCTGTACCATCGACCCGGCGGAGATCACGGTCTCCGGCCAGGAGGAGGATCTCGAATCCCTCGATACGCTGACGCTGGGCGAGATCGATCTGAACGAGGTCTCCGGTACGGAAAACTTCGAGTTTGAGATCCCGCTGGAATCGAATCTGAAGAATATCAGCGGCATTACCAGTGCCAGCGTGACCGTGACGATCAGTGACGAATTGAAGACGGAAGAGTATGAAGTCGATACGATCAGCCTGAGGAACGTGCCGGACGGATTTAAAGCCGAGTCCGTCACGCAGACTCTGCAGGTCGAGGTGCGCGGCACGGAGGATGCGCTGGCGGAGCTGCTGGAATCCAACTTGCGGGCTGTCGCCGATCTGAGCGAGATCGAGGAGCCGGCGGCGGGCAGATATTCTGTGCACGCAACGATCTATCTGGATACTGTTTCCGATGACATCGGTGTGCTGGACGGCGACTACGAGATCGTGGTCGACCTGGAGGAGAGCGGGTGATCCTGTGACTCAGATTGCAACCGTAAAAAAACTGCTGGAGGAGAAAAAAGCGGAGATCACCGTCGTGCGCCAGTCGGCCTGCAGCCATGACTGCTCAACCTGCGGAGGATGCGGTCCTACCGAATCCACCAAGGTGGACGCCGTGGCGGACAATCTGGTCGGCGCCCGGCCGGGAGATACCGTCCGGGTGGAGAGCGACAGCGGCAAGGTTCTCGGGCTTGCGGCCGTGTTTTATCTGATCCCTCTTGTGCTTTTCTTCGTGGGGTATTTCGTGGCTCAGGCTCTGGGCCTTTCGGAGGGCCTTTGTCTGCTGGCCGGGGTCCTGCTGGGCGCTGCCTCCTTCCTGATCGCCTGGCTGGTCGACCGGCGCCTGAAAGCCAACAGCGTCCGCATGAAGATCGTTGAGGTTCTGCATTGTTCGGATATGTGAGACCGCTGCAGAGCGAGCTGAAAGTACGGGAACTTGATGACTATAAAGCTGTCTACTGCGGCCTGTGCCGCACGATGGGAAAACGATTCGGACTGCTGGCACGGATGACTCTGAATTATGATTTTACCTTTCTGGCGATGGTCCTGGCCTGGGGTTCGGATCCCTGTACCATGGAAATGAGACGGTGCCCGGTGCATCCTCTTTCCAGAAGGAACATGTGCGAGAACATGCCGGCCCTGGCCGTGGCCGCCGACGAGAGCGTGATCCTGACGTACAGGAAATTCCTGGACGATGTGGCGGATAAGTCGTTTCTGAAGGGACTTCCCACCAGAGTCCTGACCTGGGTCTTCCGTCCCAGCTACAAAAAGGCCGCCCGGCTGCGCCCGGAATTCGATGAAAAAGTAACCAGCTGCCTGCGCCGGATCAGCGACCTTGAGAAAGAGAACTGTGCTTCCATAGACTACCCCGCCGACGCCTTTGCCCAGATTCTGCAGGCGGCGGCGCCGGAAACGGGAGATACCGCCCGGGACAGGGCGCTGGCCCAGCTTCTGTACCACGTGGGCCGCTGGATCTATCTGGTGGACGCCTGGGATGACCTGGCGGAAGACATTAAAAAAGGCAGATACAATCCCATGAACCTGCGTTTTGAGGGGAAGGCCTTTGAACATATACAGGATGTGCGCGTCACGCTGCTCCACTCCAGAAACCTGGCCTCTTCGGCCTATGAACTGGCCAAGGCGGAGCGGTGGGATTCCATCCTTTCCAATATAATCTACCTGGGTCTGCCGGCGGTGGAGGAATCTGTCCTGACCGGACGCTGGCAGAAAAAGAGGAGGAAAGTTTCATGACTGATCCCTACGAGGTGCTGGGCGTAAAGCCTGACGCCAGCGACGAAGAGGTCAAAAAAGCCTACAGGGAACTGGCGCGGAAATATCACCCGGATAATTATCAGAATAACCCTCTTTCCGATCTGGCCGAGGAGAAAATGAAGGAGATCAACGAGGCCTATAATACCATCGTTCAGGAGAGGGAACACGGCGGAAGCTCCGGCTCTTCCGGCGGGTACTCCTCATCCTCTTCTTACGGGAATGCCAACCGGCAGAATTCCTACCAGAATTCCTATCAGAATACATACCAGAATGCGTATCAGAATCAGAGAAGCGCGAGCCCGAACCTGCAGCAGGTCCGGACCTGTATCAACAACGGGCAACTGGCCCAGGCGGAGCAGATCCTGCGTTCCGTCAGCAACAGAAATGCCGAGTGGTATTTTCTGACGGGCAGCATCGCCTACCGCAGAAATTATCTGGATGAGGCCATGCGCAACTATCAGATCGCGGTTCAGATGGAACCGAATAATATGGAGTACCGCCAGGCGCTGAATATGATGCAGAACAGCGGCAACAACAATTACAGACCGCAGGGATACGGCGATGCTGGCATGGGCGCGATGGACTGCTGTTCGACCATGCTCTGCATGAACTGTCTGTGCGGCGCATGCGGGGGAGGACGCGGCTGCTGATGGGGCGGGGCAGGACAAAAACTTCCTCTCAGGTCGCACTGGGAGGCGTCATGGCGGCGCTGGCCCTGGTCCTGATCTATCTTGCCAGCGTGATCCCGACCGCCCAGATCGGCGTGGCCGCCGTGGCCGGCCTGTGCCCGCTGGTCGTGGTGGTGGGCGCCAGCTTCCCGGCCGGCTTTCTCAGCTATGCGGCGTCCGGGATCCTGGCGCTGCTGCTGGTGCCCAGCAAGTCCTGCGCTGTCATGTATGCCATCCTGCTGGGTCTGTATCCGGTTCTGAAGGGCCTGATCGAGCGCCTCCACAACATCGTGCTGGAACTTCTGATCAAGCTCGTCTATTTTAACATTGTCATGACGCTCATGTGGTTTGTTTTCGGTGCGATGGTCCTGCCTATGCTGCCGGAACTTTTAAACGTCGCCGTCTGGTTTTATATCGTGGGGAATATCGTGTTCCTGATCTATGATTACGGGGTCAGCAAGCTGATCACCGCTTTCGGGCCGCGGATCGTGAAAATGATCCGCCGGAGCTGACGTACTGATTCGGACTGGAGGAGAAGAGCATGATCAAAAGTATGACCGGTTACGGACGGGGCGAAATGGATTCCGGCGGGCGCAGGTACATGGTGGAAGTCCGGTCCGTGAACAACCGCTATCTGGACTGCTCCGTAAAAATGCCCAGGGCTTATTTTTATCTGGAGGACGACATCAGGACCCGGGTCGGAGAGACCATCTCCAGGGGAAAGATCGATGTTTTTCTGAATATCGAGGATACCGGCTCCAGTGCGAATTCCCTGCATCTGAATGAACCGCTGGCGAAAGCGTACATCGAGTCGCTCCGCAGGATCGGAAAGATCGGGAAGGACGCAGGGGTCTCCCAGAAGATCACGGCCGCACAGATCGCGCAGTTTCCGGAGGTGCTGACACCGGAAAACAGCGTGGAATATCCGGAGGCCGCCCAGGCCGATATCCTGTCGGCTCTGGACCAGGCTCTGGAGGAGTTCGACGGCATGCGGACCCGGGAGGGACAGCACCTGGCCGATGATATATCGGAACATATGCGGACCATCGAGGATTATGTGGGCCGGATCGAGGCCCGTTCCCCGGAGACCGTGAAGGAATACAGGGCCCGGCTGGAGGAGAAACTCAGGGAGGTTCTGGCCGACTCGGATATCGACGAGCACATGATACTGAACGAGGCGGCCATCTACGCGGACAAGATCGCGGTGGACGAGGAGACCGTCAGGCTCCGCAGTCATCTGTCCCAGCTGGGGGAGATGCTGCACTCGGACGGCGCCGTCGGACGGAAAATGGATTTTCTGATCCAGGAGTTCAACCGGGAAGCCAACACCATCGGGTCCAAATGCAATGATCTGGACATATCCCGTACCGTGGTGGACCTGAAGGCGGAGATCGAAAAGATCCGGGAGCAGGTCCAGAACGTCGAGTAAGTGTTTAAAAAAATCAAGGCGGTGAATACCTGTGCAGCTGGTGAATATCGGTTTCGGAAATCTGATCTCGGCGCAGCGCCTGGTGGCCGCCGTCGCCCCGGACTCGGCGCCCATCAAGCGCATCATTCAGGAGGCAAGGGAGCGGGGCCTGCTGATCGACGCCAGTTTCGGACGGAAGACCCGGACGGTGCTGATTATGGACAGCGATCACGTGGTGCTCTCGTCCCTGACGCCCGCCGCGATCGAGACAAGACTCAGGGAATCGGAGGATTCCGGCCAGGACTGAGGAGGAAAGTTTCATGGAACAGGGAAAACTTTTTGTCGTATCCGGACCCTCCGGTGTGGGGAAAAGTACCGTTATAGCAGACGTGCTGAAGGATATCCCGGATCTTTATTTTTCCGTGTCCTTTACGACACGGCCGCCCAGACCAGGGGAGAAGGACGGGGTCCATTACCACTTTGTGGACGATGCGGAATTTAAGCGGATGATCAGCGACGGGGAACTGCTGGAGTATGCGCAGTATGTGGATCATTATTACGGGACATCCGAAAAGCTGATCGACGAACATCTGGCGAAAGGGGAGGATGTCCTGCTGGATATCGAGGTGCAGGGCGCCGCCATCGTCCGGGAAAAGCGCCCGGATGCGATATTCGTCTTTGTTATGCCGCCCTCTTTCGATGATCTGGCGGAGCGCCTGCGGGAACGCGGGACCGATGACGAAAAGACCATCGAGAAGCGCCTGAAGCAGGCAAAAAAGGAATGCCGAGAGGCGTCCAAATATGCGTATTTGATTGTGAACCGGACTGTACCCCAGGCGGTATCGGATCTGGAGATCGTCATCCGCAGCGAGAGGAAAAAAGCGGAAGAGGAAGAGAAGGAAGCCGGCCGGGTACCTGTGCGGAAAGATGAGAATGAAGAGGAGGACGATCAAAATGCTGAATCAGTCGATGGATGATCTGCTGGCCAGGATCCCCAACCGGTATCTGCTGGTCAATGTCGTGGCACATCGCGCACGTGAGATCGCAGCCGAAGCCGAGGACACAAATGAGCCCCTGGATGACAAGGCCGTCTCCATAGCGCTCCGCGAGGTGGCGGACGGGGAAGTCACCGTACCGGAGGACTGATGCCGGTTCCGGTCGGTTCTGACGGTCCGCAGAGGAGAGAAACCAGGTGAACAGTGTTTCAGTGGCGAAGATCGCTCTCTCCGCCGCCGTTTATGCCATCGACAGGCCGTACTCCTATCTGATACCAGATACGATGAAGGGCCTGCTGGAGCCCGGCATGCGGGTCATCGTGGCATTCGGGTCCGGAAACAGACGCTGTGACGGGATCGTGCTCTCGGTGGACTGCGAGATCCCGGACCGGGAGATGAAAGAAGTCCTGGCCGTTCTGGATGACGAGCCCGTGCTGGACTATGACGGGATCCGCCTGGCCCTGTGGATGAGAGAAATGTGCTTCTGCACGGTCTATCAGGCGGCCCGTGCCATGCTGCCCGCGGGGCTGTGGTTTTCCCTTCGTGACGTCTGGAGAGTGGCGGACGGCGTCGAGCGGGAGGCGGCCTTTGAGGCAGCCGGTCGTTCTCCGGGCTGCCGGAAACTGCTGGAGCTTCTTTACGCGAACGGCGGCTCCATGGAGAGCGGACAGATCCGTGAGGAATTTGAGGGGAAAAGCCCCACCGCTCACCTGAAGCAGCTTCAGGAGGGCGGGATCCTGGTCCTGGAGACCAGCGCCTCACGCGGCGTGGGGGATAAGACCGAGAAGGTGATCTCCCTGGCTGTATCCGCGGAGGAGGCACTGAACGCCACAGCGGGGAAGAGAGCACCTGTCCAGCGGTCTGTGGTGGAGCTTCTGGCCGCCGTCGGCCGGGCGGGGGCCAAGGAGGTCTGCTATCATACGGGCGCGACTTCCGCCACGCTGAGGACCCTTGAGAAGAAAGGCCTGATCGAGCAGGAGATCCGTCAGGTGTTCCGCAGGCCTGCCGCACCGCGTCAGGAGAAGGCCTGCGCCCCCGTGCTGAACCTCGAGCAGCAGGCGGCCGTGGACGGCATGACCGCGCTTCTGGATCAGAGGGAGCCTGCGGCCGCGCTTCTCTACGGCGTGACCGGGAGCGGGAAAACCCTGGTCTATATGGCCCTGATCGATCATGTGCTCGCCATGGGCCGGACAGCGCTGGTACTGGTGCCGGAGATCGCGCTGACCCCCCAGCTGATGCAGAAATTTACGGCGCGTTTCGGGGGAAAAGTAGCTGTCATGCACAGCAGCCTGCGGATCGGCGAACGGTATGATGAGTGGCGGCGGGCCAAAACCGGACAGGCGAAGGTCGTTCTGGGCACCCGCTCCGCCGTATTCGCGCCTCTGAAGGATCTGGGGCTCGTGATCCTGGACGAGGAACAGGAGCATACGTTTAAGTCGGAAAACACCCCCCGGTATCACGCACGGGATGTGGCGAAATACCGCTGCATGCAGACCGGGTCGCTGCTGGTCCTCGGGTCGGCGACTCCGTCGATCGAGAGCATGTACCAGGCCCGGGAGGGAAACTACCACCTGTTCACCCTGCGGAACCGCTACAACGAGCAGGCCATGCCCCGGGTGGTCATTGCCGATATGAAGAAGGAACTGCAGAGCGGGAACGGGACGGATATCAGCGGCCCGCTCCGGCAGGAGCTGGAGTCCAATCTTTCCCGGGGGGAGCAGAGCATCCTCCTGCTGAACAGACGCGGCGCGTCCAGAATGGTCACCTGCGGCGAGTGCGGCTGGGTGCCCGGGTGTCCCAGATGCAGTGTCGCCCTGACGTACCACTCCGCGAACCGGCGGCTGATGTGCCACCACTGCGGATATTCCATGCCCCTGCCTGCCGAATGTCCCGAATGCGGGGGGAAGCTCGCCTTTGTGGGGACCGGCACGCAGAAAGTGGAACGGGAACTGGAGGAGATGTTTCCGGGAACGGAGGTCCTCCGAATGGATACGGATACGGTCTCGCCGACCAACCCCCACGAGAAGCAGCTGGACCGGTTTGCCGAAGAAAAGATCCCGTTCATGGTCGGGACCCAGATGGTGGCCAAGGGGCTGGATTTTGAGAACGTCACGCTGGTCGGCGTCATCGCCGCGGATCTCTCCCTGTACGCGGACAATTTCCGTGCCGGGGAGATGACGTTTTCCCTGATCACGCAGGCCGTAGGCCGGGCCGGACGGGGCAACAAGTCCGGAAGGGCCGTAATACAGACGATGACGCCGGAGAACGAGGTGATCCTCACAGCAGCCAGACAGGACTACGACAGCTTTTACAGCCAGGAGCTGGAGATGCGAAGACTGTGCGGCACTTCGCCGTTCCGGGATGAATTCCGGATCTCCGCATCCGGGCCGGACGAGAATACCGTGATCCTGGCCTGCTCCCGGATCCGGCAGGCGCTGGACGAGGCGCTGGCGGAGGAGGAATACCGGGACCTGGATGTTGAGGTGCTGGGCCCGGCGCCGGCTTCCGTGACGAAAGTCAATAATCAGTATCGATACCGGGTGACCGCCATGGGAAAGAACGGGAAGAAGCTGAGAGCGCTTCTCGCCCATCTTCTTCGGCGCGCACAGCAGGATAAAGCCAATAAAGGCGTGTCGATCCAGGCGGATCTGAACCCGTTCGATTAATTAGAGGTGTGTTTTAGATATGGCAATCAGAAAAATACTGACCGGGGACGAGCCGGCGCTTCATAAGGTCTGCCACCCGGTGACAAAGTTTGATGAGAAACTGGCGATCCTGCTGGATGACATGCGGGAGACCCTTGCCGAAGCAAACGGACTGGGCCTGGCAGCGCCGCAGGTGGGCATCCTCCGGCGCGCCGTCCTTGTGGTGGATATGCCGGAGACCCCGGAGAACGGCGGAGATACGCCCGAACAGGACGCCGCTCCGGAGGAGAAATCCGATCCGGAAGAGAAAGCCGGACCTGCTGCTGAGGCGGAAGGGACAGAGAAGGCCGGTACGGAACCGGAAGGGGAAGAAGGTCCGGAAAAGGAAAATCCGCAGGACGAAGAAAATAATCAGGAGCCGGAGGCCGAAGTACTCGAGCTGATCAATCCCGAGATCTTTTATACGGAGGGGGAGTCGGAGGAACTGGAGGGCTGCCTCTCGATCCCGGGGAAATGGGGCTATGTGAAACGGCCCACCCTCGTCCGGGCCCGTGCACAGGACCGGAACGGGGACGAGTTCGAGATCGAGGCGACCGGTTATACCGCCCGCTGTGTCGTTCATGAGTGCGAGCACCTGGACGGGCATCTTTTTTCCGAGCTGTGCGACAGACTGTATACGGCTGACGATCTGCAGGAACTGGCGGAACAGGCGAAAAAAGAGGAAGAACAGGAAGGATCAGACAGCTCGGAGGATCAGGAAGCGGCCGGCATGGAGGAACACCGGGAAGAGGGAGCAGAGCAGTAGGATGCGGATCCTTTTTATGGGGACGCCGGATTTTGCCGTTCCCAGTCTCTCCGCGCTGGTCCGGGCGGGACATACGGTCTGCGGCGCATTTACGCAGCCGGACCGCAAAAAGAACAGAGGCATGAAGCTTGTGCCGTCCCCGGTGAAGGAATTCTGCGAGGCCGAACAGATCCCTGTCTTTCAGCCGGAGGGTTTCAGGGATCCGGAAGCCGTGGAGCAGATCCGGCAGCTGTCGCCGGACCTGATCGTGGTGGCCGCCTACGGGAAGATCCTGCCGGAAACGGTGCTCTCCATTCCAAAGCTGGGATGCGTCAACGTCCACTCCTCGCTGCTTCCCGCGTACCGGGGGGCAGCGCCCGTTAACTGGGCCATTATCAACGGGGAGAGCAGGACGGGCGTGACGATCATGTATATGTCGGCCGAGCTGGACGCCGGGGATATCATCGATCAGAAGGCCGTGGACATAGGGCCCGATGAGACGGCCGGTGAACTGACGGACCGGCTGGCGGTGCTGGGCGCTTCTCTGCTGACAGGCGCCGTTTCGGATATCGGGAACGGCACCGCTACGCGGACGCCTCAGGATCCGGGAAAGGCCACCTACGCGCCCATGCTGACCCGGGAGCTGTCCCCGGTGGACTGGTCCATGACGGCGGAGCAGATCCACAACAGGGTCAGGGGGCTTCTGCCCTGGCCCGCGGCCACGGCGATCCTCGGCGGAACGCGCTGCAAGCTGCTCCGGACGAGGATCTGCCCGGAAAAGACGGACTGCCGGGCCGGGACCGTCCTCGCCGCGGACAGGAGCGGGCTGCGCATTGCTGCCGGTGATGATACGTCTATTGAACTTCTGACAGTGCAGCCGGACGGGAAAAAACCGATGGAAGCTGAAGCTTTTCTGGCCGGCCATCCGATCGAAAAGGGGAGTATTCTGAGCTGATGAATGGGAGAGAGGCCGCACTGAAGGTGCTCTTGGAATGTGAAGAACAGGATGCCTGGGCCGATGTGGCTCTGGACCGGGTGATCCGTGAAAATGCTATGGACCGCCGGGAGGCGGCGCTGGCCACGCAGCTGACCTATTCCGTACTGCAGAACCGGACCTTTCTGGACTGGTATATCGATACACTGGCCAGAGGGGAACTGGACAGCGACGTGCGGAATATCCTGCGCCTCGGAGCGTGTCAGATGCTCCTGCTGGACAGGATTCCCGTCAGTGCTGCGGTCAACGAGTCGGTCAACCTGGCGAAACAGACCTGTAAAAACCCGGGCGCTTCCGGCCTGGTGAACGGCATCCTGCGCAATCTGGACCGGCAGAAGGACAGTCTGGAGCCGCCGGAGGATCCGGAGATCCGTTACAGCCACCCGAAATGGCTGGTGGACGAGCTGAGAGAGCTCCGGGGCGATGATGATCTGGAGTCCCTGCTGGCCTGCCATAACTCGCAGGCGCCGACGGTGGCACAGATCAATCTGTGCTGTGCCTCCACGCGCCAGGTCCGGCAGGAACTGGAAGATGAGGGGGTCACGGTCCGGCCGCACCCCTGGCTTCCGGACTGTTTGATCCTGGAAAAAACGGGTCCCGTGGATCAGCTGTCTTCTTTTCAGAAAGGGCATTTTTACATTCAGGATACCGCGGCGCGGCTGGCCGTTGCTGCGGCCACGCCCAGGCCGAATATGCGGGTTCTGGATGTGTGCGCCGCCCCCGGCGGGAAATCCTTCGCGGCCGCCGTTGCCATGGAGGATCTGGGAGAGATCATCGCCTGCGATCTGTATCCGCAGAGAGCCGAAATGATCCGGTCCGGCACCTCCCGCTTAGGGCTGAATTCCATCCGCTCCTGCGTGCAGGACTGCCTGACGCATGTTCAGGATTGGGAAGGTGCGTTCGATCTGGTGCTGGTGGACGTTCCCTGCTCGGGGCTAGGCGTCATCCGCAAGAAACCGGATATCCGGTATAAGGATCCGGAGAAAATGGAGGAGCTTCCAGAATTACAGGAAAACCTGCTGCGCGCAGCCGCGGAATATGTCAGGCCCGGAGGCACGCTGCTGTATTCCACCTGCACCATGCGGAAGAAAGAAAACGAGGACGTGGTGGAAAACGTGCTCCGGGAGTTTACGAATTTCGCGCTGGAGCCCTTCTTTTTACCGGGGCCGGTCGGCCAGACCCACGGCAGTGTGACGCTGTGGCCGGACATACACGGCACGGACGGGTTTTTCATCGCCAGGCTCAGGCGTTCGTTGTGATCGACATCAAATCCATGGGCATGGAGGAGATCTCCGCTCTGATGGAGGAGTGGGGGGAACCGTCTTTCCGGGGCGGCCAGATCTTTTCCTGGCTGCAACGGGGCGTCGTCGATTTTGAGCAGATGAGCAATCTGCCGAAGCCGCTGAGAAGTCGGCTGAGCCGGGAGTGCAGACTGACGGGACCCGAGGCGGTCCGCCGTCAGGAATCCCGGCTGGACGGGACGATCAAATACCTGTGGCGGCTGCAGGACGGTGAATGTGTGGAGTCCGTTCTGATGCGGTACCGGTACGGGAATACGGTCTGCATCTCCAGCCAGGCCGGCTGCCGCATGGGATGCGCGTTCTGTGCCTCCACGCTGGGCGGACGCGTCAGGAACCTGACATCCGGAGAGATGCTGGATCAGGTGCTTTTTACCGGGATGGACAGCGGCCTGCATATTTCAAATGTCGTTTTAATGGGCATCGGGGAGCCTCTGGACAATCTGGACGCGGTGCTCGGATTCCTCCGGCTTGTCAATTCCCCGGAGGGATTGAATATCGGAATGCGGCATATATCCCTTTCCACCTGCGGATTGGTGGCAGGAATTGACAAGTTGGGTACTTATGGTTTACAATTAACGCTAAGCGTATCTTTACATGCGCCGGACGATGAGACCCGGAACAGGCTTATGCCTGTCAACAGAAAAACGGGTGTCCAGGCCCTGATGGCCGCCTGCCGCAGGTATTATGACGCGACCGGGCGGCGGATCTCTTTTGAGTACGCCATGATTGACGGCGTCAACGACTCGGACCGGCAGGCGGATCTGCTGTCCGGGCTGCTTCATGAGACACCGGGCCATGTGAATCTGATCCCGCTGAACCGTGTGAAGGAAAGTCCCTTCAGGCCCAGCCGGCGGACCGATGTCTTCCGAAAACGCCTGGAGGATCAGGGGATTACGGTCACGGTACGCAGACGTCTCGGCAGCGATATAGATGCTTCCTGCGGGCAGCTGCGACGCAGAGAGATGCGGGAAGAGGTATGATATTGGGAAGATCGAAAGGCGGCGAAGCAGTGCATATATGTCTGGAGAACTGGATCACTGCACTGCAGTTTGTATGAATGCTTGGGGAGTTTCAAATGCGGGCCTGGTCCGCAAAGAAAATCAGGATTCGTTCTGTATTCAGCAGATCACTCCGGAATGTCTGCTGCTCACCATCTGCGACGGCATGGGAGGAGCCCGGGCCGGCGGCGTTGCCAGTGAGATCGCTGCCGAGGAAATCTGCGCGGCGGTCACGGAGCTGACAAAACGTGTCGACAATCCGGCGCAGATCCTGGTGGATGCCGTCTCCAGAGCCAACGAAGTGGTCTACGACCGCGCCTGCAGCGATCCGGAGTGTGAAGGCATGGGAACGACGATGGTGATTTGCCTCGTATACGACCGGAACTGCCTTATTGCCAATGTGGGGGACAGCCGGGCTTATCGGATATCCCCGGACGGGATCCGCCTCGTGACGCAGGATCATTCGCTGGTCGAGGACCTGGTGCGCCGGGGCGAGATCACCGAGGAGCAGGCGCGGAATCATCCGCATAAGAATCTGATCACCCGTGCACTGGGTGCCACGGAGGCTGTGACTGCGGACTTTTTTGTCGAACCCTGTACGGAGGGGGACTATCTGCTGCTTTGTTCGGACGGCCTGACAAAGGTCTTGACGGATCAGGAGATATATAATGAAGTGATCAGCGGCGGTGAGCCGGATGAATGCTGTCAGCGGCTTCTGGATACTGTCCTGTCGCGCGGAGCGCCTGATAATGTCAGCGTCGTTCTGCTTCAAATGTAAGGAAAAGGAGAATATGCCATGGAAGATCAACTGATCGGTAAATTCCTCGACGGCCGATACGAGATATTGGAACGCATCGGGACCGGAGGTATGGCTGTGGTTTATAAAGCCCGATGCCACAAACTGAACCGGCTGGTCGCGATTAAGATACTGAAGCCTGAGCTGGCGAACGATGAGGAGTTCCGCCGCCGTTTTCATGACGAGTCTCAGGCAGTCGCCATGCTGTCCAATCCGAATATCGTCTCTGTGTATGATGTGGCCGAGTCTGACGGCCTGAACTATATCGTCATGGAGCTGATCGACGGGATCACGCTGAAGCAGTATGAGCAGAGAAAGGGCGGACCGCTGAACTGGCGCGAGGCCGTACACTTTACGACACAGATCCTCAAAGCCCTTTCCCATGCCCACAGTCATGGGATCATTCACAGGGATATCAAGCCGCAGAATGTCATGGTGCTGCGGGACGGGAGCGTCAAGGTGACCGATTTCGGCATTGCCCGGCTGGCGGCCTCCAATCAGAAGACCATGACGCAGGAGACGCTCGGATCCGTTCATTATATCTCGCCGGAGCAGGCCAAAGGAAGTTTCATCGACTGCCGCACCGATATTTATTCCACGGGCGTGGTCCTGTATGAGATGATTACCGGACGGCTTCCTTTTGAAGGGGATACGCCTGTCTCTGTCGCGATCCAGCATATCAATTCCATCCCGCTCTCTCCGAGAGATATCAATCCGGATATTCCGGAGGGACTGGAAGAGATCACCATGAAAGCCATGGCGTCAAATCTGGACAAGCGGTACGCCAGTGCCGACGAGATGCTGGATGATCTGGAAGAGTTCAGAAAGAATCCTGAAATCGCCTTTGCCTATGCGCAGGAAGATCTTTTCAAGAACGATGATGAAGTCGACGAGCCGACGATCATCCGTGAAATGGAAGCTGCCGGCGTGGATGACGATGCTCTGGGGGGTCCGGAAGAGGAGAATACGGATCTGGAAGATGAAGAGGAATCCGAGGGGAAACCCAAGAGAAGCGTCGTCGCCATCGTGGTCGGGGTCGCGGCTGTGGTCCTTTTCCTTGGAGCGCTTGCGTATATCCTGATCTCCGGCGTTTTCGGGAGCGGAGGGATCCTTTCCGGAAACGGGGAGGAAGTCATCGTTCCGAACTTTGTGGGTCTGACTCTGGATGAGGCCAATGAGGCGCTGGCCTCCGGAGAAATCGAAAACGCGAAATACTTTGTCATAGAAAAGGGAGAAGATGTTCCAAGCGACAAGCCGGTGGGGCAGATCGTCTCGCAGGATCCCGAATTTAACGAGAAGAAAAAGGTGGCATCGGGGGATACCCTGACGATTACCGTGGATATTTCCGCCGGTCCCGATACGCTGATCATGCCGGACGTGGTGGGTCAGGACTACAGACTGGCCCAGACCACGCTGGAAGATACATACGGTGTAGTGGTGGATATCAGTTTTGTTTATAATGATACGGTGGATTCCTATGTCGTGATCAGCACGGAACCGGCAGCGGGCACGAACCT
The DNA here is from genome assembly GCA_021203885.1 of Oscillospiraceae bacterium. Taxonomy (GTDB): domain Bacteria; phylum Bacillota; class Clostridia; order Oscillospirales; family Oscillospiraceae; genus JAJPXI01. The sequence continues at coordinate 25,602 of JAJQAH010000008.1, forward strand.
GACAAAGGGGCAGACCGTGACGATTACGGCCAGCAGGGGCGCCTCCTCGCAGGCGATCACCGTGCCCAACTTCCTGAATATGAATATTGATGAGGCGCAGGCGCAGGCGGAGGAAATGGGCCTGTTTGTCCAGGACATCCAGGAAATGCAGGATTCCCGGGCGAAGGGCACCGTGATCTATCAGAGCCTCAGCGCCGGCACACTGGCTCAGGAAGGGGATACCATCGTATTCTATGTCAGCAACGGCTCGGCCGCTGCTGAGACCTCAACGGAACCGTCTGCGTCCGAAGAGCCGTCTACTGAGCCTTCAACGGAGCCTTCGACAGAACCTTCCGCGGAGCCGTCTCCGTCTCCGTCTGAAGAACCTTCCGCGTCCACTGAACCGGATACCGGAGGCGTCACCGTCAATAAGATCATCGATGTGGACCTGGGCGATTATTCCGATCTGGACAAGGTCACCGTCACGATCACCGTGGACGGTGTGACTCAGATCAACAGCGATGTGGAAACCAGTGTTGGTGTATACGAGGCAAAAATCTCCGGTAAGGGCACTCAAAACGTTACGGTTTCCATTGACGGCACCGTAGTCGAATCTTTTGATTATGACTTTTCCTGAGGGAATATGAATACCGGCCGGATCGTAAAAGCACTTTCCGGGTTTTACTATGTGGACTGCGGAGACTCTGAACCGCTGACCTGCCGCGGACGCGGAAAACTGAGGCATCAGCAGATGGCGCCTTTGGTCGGGGACGAGGTCAGAGTGGAACAGGCGGATTCCGGCGAGGGCGTCATCGACGAGGTCCTGCCCAGAAGAAATGCGTTCCGCCGGCCTGCGGTGGCCAATGTGGATCAGCTGGTCATGATCGTCTGCGATACGATCCCGGTTACCGACCCGTTCCTGATCGACCGCCTGACTTCCATGGCCGCACGGCAGGACTGTCAGTGCGTGATCTGCATCAATAAATGCGATCTTGTGCGCTCGGACAGGCTGTATTCCATCTATACCGAAGCCGGATATCCCACTCTTCATGTCAGCGCGGTGACGGGTGAGGGGATCGATCAGCTGACGGAGCTTTTAAAAGATCAGGTCTCCGTTTTCACGGGAAATTCCGGTGCCGGGAAATCCAGTATCCTGAACAAGATGGAGCCCGATTTTTCCATTCCGGTGGCGGAAGTCAGCCAGAAGCTGGGCCGCGGCCGGCACACGACACGTCATGTGGAACTGTTCCGCCTTCGTACCGGCGGCTTTGTCGCCGATACGCCCGGGTTTTCGTCATTCGAAAATGAGACGCCCTGTCCCAGGGAGGAGCTGGCAGCGACCTTTCCGGAATTCAGGCCCTTTCTGGACAAGTGCCGGTTTGCCGGCTGTACGCACCGGAAAGAAAAAGGCTGCGCCGTCTTGGCGGCCGTGGACAGAGGAGAGATACCGGCCAGCCGGCACAAAAGCTACGTGCGGCTGTACCAGGAAGCCGAGGAATACAAACCCTGGGAACATAAAAAATGAACCGAAAAAAGCGCCTGCCCGGTTTAAATCGGACAGGCGCTAATTTTAGAATTTTTCTAACAGGCGGATCAGCTGTAATAATTGATCAGGCAGCCGGAGAGGATAATGTCCCGTTCCTCCCGGGTCAGATCCGGCAGCAGCAGAGTGACGGTGCGGTCACCATCCGGCTGGATCAGTTTCGCGTCGATGGACTCACCGTCGCCCAGAAGCAGGTCCCGGATCCCGGGGATATACAGGCGGTCACCGCACTGGACGTTCAGCTCCTCCAGTTCAGGCACAACAAAGGGGAGCATGCCCCAGTTGACCACGTTGGAGCGGTACCGCTTGGTGGCGAATTCCCGCACCAGATTCGCGCAGCCGCCCAGCACCCGCTGGCACGAGGCAGCCTGCTCGCGGGCGGAGCCGTCGCCCGGCTTCAGCGCCATAACCAGGGAACCAAGTCCCGTGTCGGTCGGGTCGTAGCCTTCCATGACTTCAAGGACGGCCGGGTCTTCCGGGTTTTCCTGGCGCAGCTGTTCCAGCTTCTGGATATCCTTCGCACGTCCCACGTAACCCGGGTCCTTCCGGGACAGCGCAAACTCCGCGAGAAGAAGCGGGTTGGACCGGTAGGAGGACGTCTCGCCGGACGGGATCAGCTCGTCGGTGGTGGTGACGCTGTCGTAGATCGCGCTGCATACGGTCAGCAGCAGATTTTCCGGCAGGGGGATCTGGTTCGGCCAGTCCGCTATATTCGGGCCGTAGATCAGTTCCTGCTCCGGATCCGGTTTGCCCACGCCGTGGTATACCCGGGCCTTGTAAGTCCGGTCGTCGTATTCGGACAGCTCCTCGGGCCTGTCTTCCGGCGGGGAAGGCAGCTGGTCGGCCGCCGTCAGGAAGCCGCCGTTCACGGCCGTAGCTGCGATCGAGCGGGCGTCCATCAGCGCCACGTAAGAGAGCTGGCCGTTCGTCGGCTTCGAACCTTCCCGGTTCGGGAAGTTCCGGGTGGAGTGCCGGATGGAGAACGCGCCGTTTGCCGGCGTGTCGCCGGCACCGAAACACGGACCGCAGAAGCAGGAGCGCCAGTCGACGCCGCAGGCCATCGTATCGGAAACACAGCCCTCTTTGATCAGGGCGTTCAGGGTCGGCATGCTGCCCGCGTAGCAGGAGAGCCGGAATGCGTCGTCCCCGATCGTATTTCCCTCGATGATCTCGCTTGCGCGTTTCAGGTTCTGATATGTGCCGCCGGAGCAGCCGGCGATGACGCCCTGGTCCACGTGCATCCGCCCGTCGATCAGTTTATCGGTCAGAGCACCGGGCAGCGTTTCCACGCCCAGCTGCTCCACGGCGTCTTTTTCCACCTGACGGAGCAGATCCGGCGCGTTGGCGTTGAACTCCTCGATCGTATAGGCATTGGAAGGATGGAAGGGCAGAGCGATCATCGGGCGGATCGCCGACAGATCGATCTCGATCAGGCCGTCATACAGGGCGCCGTCCTCAGGAGCCATCTCTTTATAATCTTCACTGCGGCCCAGCCGCTCGAAAGCTCTCTGGGTATACTCATCGGTCTGCCAGACGGAGGAGAGGCAGGAGGCCTCGGTGGTCATGACGTCGATGCCGCACCGGTAGTCCATGGAGATCTCTTTGACGCCTGGTCCGAAGAACTCCAGGACCACGTTTTTGACGATGCCGTCTTTGAACGTGCTGCCGACCAGTTCCAGCGCCACGTCCTGCGGACCCACGCCGGGGCTGGGCCTGCCGGTCAGATATACGGCGATCACCTTCGGATAGGCGACGTTGTAGTCTTTCTTCAGAAGCTGGCGTGCCAGTTCCGGGCCGCCTTCACCGATCCCCATGCAGCCGAATGCACCGTACCTCGTGTGGGAGTCGGAACCCAGGATCATCCGGCCGCAGGCCGCGTACCGCTCCCGCATATAGGAGTGGATCACCGCCTGATGGGGCGGGACAAATTCGCCGCCATACTTTTTGGCCGCGGAGAGCCCGAAAATGTGGTCGTCCTCATTGATCGTACCGCCCACCGCACACAGGGAATTGTGGCAGTTGGTCATCACATAGGGAAGGGGAAATTCCGTCAGTCCGGAGGCTCTGGCGGTCTGAATGATCCCCACGTAAGTGATATCGTGGGAGACCAGGGCATCAAAACGCAGGGAAAGCTGGGCCGGGTCGCCCGAGTGGTTGTGTGCCTGCAGGATCTTGTACGCCATTGTTTTTTCTGCACTGGCATCCGGCGCTTCGGCGGGAGACACAAAACCCCCGTCCTTCCAGCACATAGGCTGTGTTTGAATTTTCAGCATGATCTACACTCCAATCATAAATTAACAGATATACTGTACCATTTTTCTCAGCAAAAAGCAATGCCGCAAAATCCGGATCCGGGCCGAGTGGACTTGCAGAACGCACCCCGGATGTGGTATGCTGTTCTGGTAGAAAAGATCCGGGAGGAGTGGGTCCCAACTTCATGACAGCGACAAGGCTTAAAAAAACCGTTCTTTTCCTTTTCCTGTGCGCGTTTTTACTCGCCTGCGCCGGCTGCGGGTCGGAACAGAGCACCGGGTCAGATTCGGACGGGCAGGTAAAAGAATATACCAGCGAGATTTTTGCCATGGATACCTATATGAGCCTGGACGTTTACTGTACGGGACAGGATGTGGTGGACAGGGCCGCCGAGAGGATCCGCGAGATCGAAGAATTGTTTTCGGTGACGGATGAGCAGAGTGAGATTTACGCCGTCAACGAGAACGGCTCCGCCCGGGTCTCCGAGGAGACCGCATCCCTGCTGGAGCGCACGCTGGAACTCTGCGAACTGACGGACGGCGCGCTGGACATCTCCATCTATCCCGTGGCCAGGGCATGGGGGTTTACCACGGAGGAATACAGGATCCCGGACAGCGAAGAACTTTCTGAGCTTCTGAAATATGTGGATTACGCCCGGATCCAGGTGGACGGCGATCAGGTAACGCTGGGGGAGAACATGATGATCGACCTTGGAAGCGTCGTGAAGGGCTATACGGGCGATGAGGTCGTGGAGATGCTTTCGGAGGAGGGCGTGACCAGCGCCCTTCTGAACCTGGGCGGCGATGTCAGGACGCTGGGCGCGAAGCCGAACGGGAAACTGTGGAACATTGCGATCCGGGACCCGAACGACAGCTCCGGGTATGCCGGCATCGTCAGCGTGGAAAATAAGTCTGTTGTCACTTCCGGCGGCTACGAACGCTATTTTGAAGGAAGCGACGGGGAGACCTACTGGCATATTCTCGATCCCGCCACCGGGTCCAGCGCCCGCAGCGGGCTGATCTCCGTTACCGTTGTCAGCGACAGCGGGTTATACGGAGACGCGCTGGCCACGGCGCTCTTCGTCATGGGTGAGTCAGAGGCCGTGAATTTCTGGCGGGAGCGTCAGGACTTTGAAATGGTCCTGATTACCGACGACGGGAGGCTGCTGGCCACAGGAGGCCTGGAAGACTGCTTTGAGCCGGAAGGCGGATATCAGGCAGAGTTTGTTCAGCCGTAGAAAAGGGGAGAGCCGATGCTGAAAACCAGAACCTGGATCATCATCCTGGCAGCGGCGTTCCTTCTGTGCGGCGCTGCCTGCCTGTGGATATTCCTGAGACCCGTTTCCGGCCAGACGGCCAATATTTACCGGGACGGCGTCTGCATCTACTCCGTTGATCTCAGCCGTGTCTCCGACAGCTACGAAATGACGTTTACGGATGACAGCGGCAGCAATACCGTCAGCATCGAGCGGGGCAGGATCTGCGTCTCGGAGGCGGACTGCCCGGATCAGGTCTGTGTCGAGTCCGGGTGGCTCTCCGACAGCACGGTGCCCATCGTCTGTCTGCCGCACCGGCTTGTGATCCGGATCGAGGATCAGGCTGCGGACACCGGACCGGACACGGGCATCGACGCAGTGGCGAGTTAGGCGCGGTCATGAGTGCGAGACGGCTGGCAAGGGACGCCATCATGGCGGCCATCGCCCTGATCCTTTTTATCATCGAGCTTCAGATCCCGCCCCTGACGCCTATCCCGGGGGTGAAACTGGGTCTGGCCAATATCGTGACGGTCTGTTCCATGTTTCTGTTCGGGCCGCTGGATACGCTGGCTATCCTGCTGGTGCGTATCCTGCTGGGGAGTATCTTTGCGGGACAGATGATCTCCCTCCTGTACAGCCTTGCAGGGGGCCTTCTGTGCTATCTGGTCATGCTGCTCCTCCGGAAGATCCTGACCTGGAGACAGATCTGGGTCTGCAGCGTGATCGGCGCCGTGGCGCATAATGTGGGCCAGATTGCAGTCGCGATCCTGATCACGAGCACGCCGCTTCTGATCACATACCTGCCGGTCCTGCTGGTATCCGGCATGATCGCGGGCCTGATTACCGGCATCATCGCGCAGCTTCTGACGCCCCGGCTGGCGAAGCCGCTGGGGATCAAGATGGAAGACAGAAAAAAAATCAAGTCTGAAAAAAAGCCTCAGGACGGATCCTGAGGTTTTTTCATTGTCTCAGTTTCAGATCGCCGTCCCGGATCCAGCCGAGTTTTCGCTCGGCCAGCCCGAACAGCCAGGTCAGAAGACCCGGCAGGATGAAACAGATCAGAATAAGGCCGGCCCAGTCCATGAATGTGGTCGTGATCCCGTCGTCGATCCAGCCGGTGATGACGCCGATCTGTCCGACGAACCCGCAGGTGCCCATGCCTGAGGAGACAGGGGAGCCGTTCATCTGCAGGTGGAAGACACAGGTGGCGATCGGGCCCGTGATCGCGCTGGTCAGGGTGGGCGCGATCCAGATCCGCGGGTTTTTGACGATGTTACCCATCTGGAGCATGGACGTGCCGATGCCCTGGCTGACCAGGCCGCCCCAGCGGTTCTCCCGGAACGACATGACCGCAAATCCCACCATCTGGGCACAGCAGCCCGCCACGGCGGCGCCGCCCGCCAGGCCCGTCAGGGACAGAGCCGCGCAGATGGCCGCGCTGGAGATCGGCAGGGTCAGCGCCATTCCGACTATCACGGACACCACGATTCCCATCAGGAACGGCTGGAGCTCGGTGGCCCACATCACGGCGGATCCCACTGCGCTGGCCGCGACCCCGACGGGCGGGGCGATCAGAATGGAAAGCCCTGCGCCGACAAAGATCGTCACAGCGGGTGTCACAAGGATATCGACTTTCGTCTCCTTGCTGACTGCCTTTCCGAATTCTGCGGCCACGATGGCGATGATCAGGACCGCCAGCGGGCCTCCGGCGCCGCCCAGGTCGTTGGCGGCGTAGCCCACGGCAACCAGTGAGAACAGGACCATTGGAGGTGCCTTCAGAGCATAGCCGATGGCGACGGCCATTGCCGGGCCGGCCATAGCCGTCGCAAAGCCGCCGATCGTCTCGAAGAATTCGACACCCAGAAGCTGGCCGAGGGTATTGAAGATCGTGCCGATCAGGAGCGAGCAGAACAGGCCCTGCGCCATGTAACTGAGCGCATCGATCCCGTACCGGCGGCCCGAGATCACAATGTCTTTCCGCTTCAGAAATGCCTTTACTTTTTTCAGGAGAACCACTTCCAGTCTCTTGAATTTTGATTCGGAAAATTTGGGTAAAAAGGAACATGGCTGTCATCGGGATTCCGTTGACAGCCATGTTCCAGACAAAGGAGATACAATCAGCAAAAAAGCAATTGCACTGGTTGACGTATCAGGATTCCGTTGTAGATCCCTCAACTGCCTTTTCCGCTTCCTCAAGCTGTGAAGTGCAGCAGGGGCAGCGAGTGGCGTCGATCGGAATCTCGGATTTGCAGAAGGGGCAGATCTTCGTGGTGGGCGCAGGCTCCACATCTTCCTTGTGCATCAGTTTCTTTGTCCCCTTGGAGAGGTTGGAGAGCAACTTGATCAGCAGGAAAATGACAAGAGCCAGGATGATGAACTGGATGACCGCGGTGATAAATACACCATAGTTCAAGGTAGCGGCCCCGGCTTCCTGCGCGGCGGCAAGAGTGGAATAATGAGTGCCGTCCAGTGAAATGAACCAGTTCGTGAAATCAATGCCGCCGGTAATCAGGGTAATTACAGGCATGATGATATCATTGACCAGAGAGTTCACGATCGACTGGAATGCGGCACCGATGATCACGCCGACAGCCAGGTCCATCACGTTGCCCTGCATGATGAAGTCTTTAAAGTCGCTCCAGAAGCCCTTCTTCTTTTCAGTTTCTTCTACTTTTTCTTCTTCCTCCATGTTTTCCTTTCACCCCCAAAATTAAATTTGAACTGACATTATTTTACAGGAAAGAAAGAAAAGTTTCAACACCCAATTCACACATTCTTATAAAACTTTTTCAAAAAAAATATTATGGTGCGCCTGACGGGGCTCGAACCCGCACGCATAAAGATGCACAAGATTCTAAATCTCGCATGTCTGCCAATTCCATCACAGGCGCAGATCAAGAAGCCCTGCGACGGAAAAGCAGTTCAGCCGTAGAGCAGTCCTATGATCCAGTTGCTTAGTCGGCAGGGCAGGATCTGGCAGAGTACACAGATCAGCTGATAGGAAAAACCGACGGAGTACAGAGGCTTGACGCTGTGCTTGAAGGCAATCGACCGGACCCGCCGGGCCACCCGGTCGGGGCTCATACCGTTCAGCTCATCGTGCTCCATCTTGGCCACACTTTTTGAGATCCTGCCGTCATATTCCTGATCGCCGGCCAGGGATTTATTGCGGGCCTCGGTAAATCCGGTATGGATATCTCCGGGCATGACCGCGGCAACGCTGATCCCGAAAGGACGCACTTCATTGGCCAGTGCGCAGGTATACGAGTTGATCGCCGCCTTGGAGGCGGAGTAGAATGTCTGGAAGGGAATGGCCGCGGGCGCGGCGACGGAGCTGATATTGATGATCCGGCCGCTTCTCTGCTCCCGCATATGGGGAAGGACCGCTTTATTGACATTGACCATGCCGAAGAAATTCACATCGAACTGGCTCTTGGCCTGATCCAGCTCGGTAAATTCGACAGCTCCGGAAATGCCGTAACCGGCGCAGTTCACCACAAGGTCGATCCGGCCTGCCTGTTCCGCGATCTGTCTGACCGCGGCCTGCACCTGATCTTCCTTTGTCACGTCCACGGAAAAATGTACGGCCTTATTTGCACCCTGCGCGGGCTCATGACGGCTGAACTCGTATACGGTGCAGCCGGCGGAGGCCAGCCGGCGGACCGTGCTGAGACCGATCCCGGAACTGCCGCCGGTCACAAGTGCTATTTTATTTTCCCGGGTCTCCGTTGTACGGGCCATGTCGATTCACCCCAGCAGTTTTTTGCTTTGTATCTCTCAAAATCTCAAGCAGCGGCTTTGCCGCTGAAAATATTATAATGAAAAGAAAAATGAAAAGCAAGGGAAACCTTGCTTCCGCTGTCGCGCGGGATCACTGTTCTTCGGCCGGATCTTCCCGATACGGCCTGCAGAGCCTGGAAAACCTCGTACCATATATATACCGGTAGAATTCGACTACGGCGTCAAACAGGCTGTCGTCCGAAACCGGGAGATCACCTGTGGGCAGGAACAGGATATTGTAATCGATAAAAAAGAGCACGCATTTGACCGTGGTCACGCGCGCCCCGTTCCGGACATAAAACCGGATCCGCCGCTCCCGCTGGTCGCGTTCTCTTTCATTCTTCGCGCCCGAGACGCACTCCGCTTCAATGAAAAAACCCTTCTGAGCGGGCACGGCTGCAGCCAGATCCGACAGAAATGCGCTTCCGATGCCCTGATCGCGAAGATCCGGCACCACGGCGAAATAATCCATGAACACGTACTCTTTCTCCGGCTGGAGGAAACAGCAGGAGTAAGCCAGCAGCCGGTCGCCGTCGAAGTAACCGTACGCCGCGTATTTCCCGTCCCGGATGGCGGACACCATGGCCCGGTACGGCCGGAGTTCCCGGGGCGGAAAATCCCCCCGCATATACTGATGATAGATCTGTTTCAGCTGAATTTCATCCAGCAGTCTGATTTCAGCCATATTTTTCCCTTTTTGTACAGGAAGTTCTCCACTCAGGGAAGAGCAGAGAACTTCCTTTCTGGAACGCAGAAATTATACTTCAACCGTTCCCACATACACATTGTAAGCGCCGCCGGTCATGAGGACGGTGCCGTCGTCCCTGTATCGTACGGTCAGATCACCGCCGCTGAGGCTGACCAGAATCGGCTCATTATAGTCACAGTGGCCGTTCTTGACGGCGGCCACAACCGCCGCACAGGCGCCCGTACCGCAGGCCAGCGTCTCGCCGGTGCCGCGCTCCCATACGCGCACTTTCAGAGTATGGTCATTGACGACCTGTACGAATTCGGCATTGACCCGTTCGGGGAAGATCTCATTGTGTTCAAACTGGGGACCGACCCGCTGCAGATCCAGTGCCTCCACTTCACGGCAGAAGACCACGCAGTGGGGGTTGCCCATGGAGACGCAGGTGATCTGATAGGCCTCGCCTCCTATGACCACCGGATAGTCCACCACTTCATCGCCGCTGAGGGAGACCGGGATCTGTGACGGACTCATTTCCGCCTTGCCCATATCGCCCTCAACCTGGATGACGTGGCCTTCCTGGGTGATCACCCGCATGGTCCGGACGCCCGCCGGCGTCTCCAGGCAGATCGTGCGGTTTTTCACGTTGCGGATGTCGTATAAATATTTGGCCACGCACCGCATGGCGTTGCCGCTGACTCCGCCGTCGCTGCCGTCGGCGTTATACATGATGACCTTCGCGTCGGCCACCTCGGAGGGGTACATCAGTACGATCCCGTCGCTGCCGATGCCCCAGTGCCTGTCCGAGAGGGACACAGCCATGGACTCCGGGGAGGAGACCTCCTGCTCGAAGCAGTCGATATAGATATAATCGTTCCCGCAGGTCTGCATCTTGACGAAGTCCAGCTTTTTCACCTGATCGCTGGTGTGGTTGATATCCACCAGACTCGTGCTGTATTCGCTGAACCGGCTCATCAGACTGTCGGCCAGGGCGTTGGCGGTGTCGACGCTGGTCATGCAGGGAATGCCCAGCGCACAGGCCCTGCGGCGCATCCGCACGCTGTCTCTTGCGGGTATGCGGCCTCTGGTGGATGTGGACAGGATATATTTGACCTTTCCGCTCTCCATCAGGGTGACCGTATTATCCTCACTCTCATGGATCTTATTGACCGTGATGGGATGCAGGCCGGCGGCCTCCAGCGCCTTGGCCGTGCCGCTGGTCGCATACAGCTGAAAGCCGAGCTTTGCAAATTTCCGGCCAATGTTCGCCACCTCGTGTTTGTCGCTGTCCCGGACGGTGATCAAAACACCGCCATCCTTGTACATCTGGTATCCGGCGGCCACAAGGCCCTTATACAGAGCCTCCTGCAGCGTCTTCGCCACGCCCAGGACCTCACCGGTGGATTTCATTTCCGGACCCAGCTGGGTATCCACGCCGCTGAGCTTCTCAAAGGAGAAGACGGGTACTTTCACGGCCACATGGGGCGGCGATTTGTGCAGGCCGGTTCCGTAGCCCAGATCTTCCAGCTTCTCACCCAGGCTGACCCGCAGTGCCAGATCGACCATGGGAATGCCGGTGACCTTGCTCAGATAGGGGACGGTGCGGGAAGCCCGGGGATTGACCTCGATGACATAGATGTTGTCGTTCTGGATGATATACTGCAGATTGATGATCCCGATCGCGTCCAGGCCCTGGCACAGCTCCTTGGTGATCTTTTCAAGCCGTTCAGCCATATCGTCATCAATGTGGGTGGCGGGATAGACGGCGATGCTGTCGCCGGAATGGATGCCGGTGCGTTCGATATGCTCCATGATGCCGGGCATCAGGACATCCTCACCGTCGAAAATGGCGTCCACTTCGATCTCGCGGCCCTCGATGTATTTATCGATCAGGACCGGATTTTCGATATTGGTGCTGAGAATGATCGACATGTACTCCCGGATGTCGTCGTCGTTGAAGGCGATGATCATATTCTGGCCGCCCAGCACATACGAGGGCCGCATCAGGACCGGGTAGCCGATCTCATTGGCGGAGGCCAGCGCCTCCTCGGTCGTCATAATGGTCTGGCCGGCTGCCCGGGAGACACTCAGCCTCTCCAGCAGTTCGTCGAACCGCTCCCGGTCCTCGGCCATATCGATGCTGTCGGCGCAGGTGCCGATGATCGGGATATTCCGCTTGCTCAGCGCCTTCGTCAGTTTGATGGAGGTCTGGCCGCCGAATGCGACCACGACGCCGCAGGGATTTTCCACATTGATGATATCCAGCACGTCCTCCTCGCACAGAGGCTCAAAGTAAAGACGGTCGCCGATATCGAAGTCGGTGGAGACGGTCTCCGGGTTGTTGTTGATGATGACGACCTCAAAGCCCATCTTCTTCAAGGCGTTGACGCAGTGTACGCTGGCGTAGTCGAATTCGATCCCCTGACCGATCCGGATCGGGCCGGAGCCCAGGACCACCACGGTCTGCTTTTCGGTCCGGTTCAGGAAAGGGAGGACCTCATTCTCTCCGCCGGATTCCGGACTGTTGAACGTTCCGTAAAAGTAGGGGGTGGTGGCGGCAAATTCGCCGCTGCAGGTATCGACCATCTTATAGGTGGGCGTCAGGTGTTCGGGAAGTTCAAAGCCGGAGAAAGAGGCAAGGGCGTGGTCCGTGTACCCAAGCTTTTTGCCCTCGTAATATTCCTCGTCCGTCAGTTTCTTTCCCGTGATCCTGTTTTCATAATCCACCAGGTTCAGCATTTTATACAGGAACCACCGGTCGATCTTTGTCGTCTGATACAGGGTATCCACATCCACGCCCCGCAGCAGCGCTTCATAGATATAAAACATGCGCAGGTCCGTAGGCTCACTGAGCTTTTCCATCAGCTCCTCATCACTGAGCTCCTGCAGATCCGGAGAGCGCATGGTTTCATGGGAGATCTCGGCTCCGCGGACCGCCTTCATCAGCGCGGATTCGAAGCTGTCGGAGATCGCCAGAACTTCGCCGGTGGCTTTCATCTGGGTTCCCAGTGTGCGCTTGGCATACACGAATTTGTCGAAGGGCCATTTCGGGAATTTGACGGCCACGTAATCGATGGCCGGCTCGAAGGCAGCGTAGGTCGTGCCCGTCACCGCATTCTGAATCTCGTCGAGGGTGTAGCCCAGGGCAATCTTCGTGGCGACCTTCGCGATCGGATAACCGGTGGCTTTGGAGGCCAGTGCGGAGGAGCGGGACACACGGGGATTGACCTCGATGACGGCGTATTCGAAAGAATCCGGATTCAGGGCGAACTGACAGTTGCAGCCGCCTTCCACTCCGAGGGCGTCGATGATATCCAGCGCGGCGGACCGGAGCATCTGATATTCCTTGTCGGCCAGAGTGACGCACGGCGCGATGACGATACTGTCACCGGTGTGGACACCGACCGGGTCGATGTTTTCCATGGAACAGACCGTGATGACGTTGCCGGCTGAGTCACGCATGACTTCAAATTCGATCTCTTTCCAGCCAGCCACGCAGCGTTCGATCAGGACCTGGCAGATGGGGGACTGCTGAAGCCCGCCGGAGGCGATCTCATACAGTTCCTCCGGCGTATTGGCGATCCCGCCGCCGCTGCCGCCCAGGGTGAAAGCGGGACGTACGATCACAGGATAGCCGATGGTCTCGGCAAATTTCAGGGCGTCCTCCGGTTCATTGACGACCGTGGAGGGAATACAGGGCTGGCCGATGGACTCCATGGTCTCCTTGAACATCTGCCGGTCTTCCGCCTTGTCGATCGTTTCTGGGAAGGAGCCCAGCAGCCGCACGTTGTGTGACTCCAGAAATCCGCTTCTGGCCAGCTGCATGGACAGCGTCAGGCCCGTCTGGCCGCCGAGGCCGGACAGGACACTGTCGGGCTTTTCCTTCTCGATGATCCGCTCCACCGTCGTCAGGGTCAGCGGCTCAATGTAGATCTTATCCGCCATGACGCTGTCGGTCATGATGGTGGCCGGGTTCGAATTGACCAGGACGATCTCAATGCCGTCCTCCCGCAGAGCGCGGCAGGCCTGCACGCCGGCATAGTCGAACTCCGCGGCCTGTCCGATCACGATGGGGCCGGATCCGATGACCAGGACCTTTTTGATGTCAGGATTTCTGGGCATCGCCGTTCACCTCCATCATGGTGATGAAATCATCGAAAAGAAATTCGGTCTCATGGGGCCCGCCGCAGGCTTCCGGGTGGAACTGTACACTGAATGTCGGCTCGTTCAGATAGCGGATCCCCTCATTGGTGCAGTCGTTGACATTCAGGAACAGGACCCGGGCGGTCTCCCGGTCGACGCTGTCATTAATGACCGCATATCCGTGGTTCTGGGAAGAGATGTAGACCCGGCCCGTCTCGGTATTCCGGACGGGCTGGTTGGCGCCCCTGTGGCCGTATTTCAGCTTTTCGGTATGGAAACCGTGGGCCAGAGCCAAAAGCTGGTGCCCGAGGCAGATCCCCATGGTAGGGATCCCATACGGCTGCAGATCACGAAGAGTCTGGATCGACACCGGATTGTCCTCCGGGTCGCCGGGTCCGTTGGACAGGAAAAGACCGTCCGGCTGCAGGGCAAGAATGTCCTCCGGGCTGGAATCGTAGGGGAGGACATGGACCTGGCAGCCACGCTTTACCAGCATCCGGCATATGTTTTCCTTCAGCCCGAAATCGAGCATGGCGATCTGGAACCGCGGTGTACCTTCGGGAGAGAGGATATAGCCGTTTTCCGTGGAGACGCGGGCGACGGGCTGCTCGACCCGGAAGCCGGACAGATCCACCGCATTCGCGCGGTCCGGGTCATCGGTCAGAAATCCGTTCATGACCCCGTGCTCCCGGAGCATGCGGGTCAGGGCCCGTGTGTCGATGCCGCAGAGGCCCACCACGTTGTTTTCTTTCAGGAAGGCATCCAGGTCCCCCTGGCTTCTGAAATTGGAGGGGTGCCGGCACCACTCGCGGACGATGTAGCCGCAGGGGCCCACACGGTCGCCCTCCGCGTCTTCCGGTATAATGCCGTAGTTGCCGATCAGCGGGAATGTCTGGACGACCGCCTGACCGGTATAGCTTTTATCTGTCAGGGTCTCGAAATAGCCCGTCATGCCGGTGGTAAAAACGATTTCGGCCATGACCTCGCCCGGGGCGCCGAAAGCCTGCCCCCGGAAGACCGCTCCGTTTTCCAATACCAGGTATTTATCCATATTATTTCTTCCTTTCGGACAGCCTCCGCTCGAAGCGGAACTTTTCCGTGACAGTTGGAATGGCAGTGGGGTATTCCCCGTCGAAACAGGCCGTACAGAACCCCGTATTCGTACCGCCCGCCGCAATGCGTTTCACGCTGTCCACCGAGAGATAGCCCAGGCTGTCTGCACCGATCTCACGGGCAATCTCCTCTGTGGAGTGGTGGCAGGCGATCAGGTTTTCGGTAGAGTCGATATCGATCCCGTAGTAGCACGGATTCGTAAAGGGGGGCGCGGAGATGCGCATATGCACCTCGCTGACGCCGGCTTCCCGGAGCAGGTTGATGATGCGCCTGCTGGTCGTGCCCCGGACGATCGAGTCGTCCACCAGAACGACCCGTTTGCCTTTAACGGTGTTTGTAACGGGGTTCAGTTTCATCCGCACCTTATTTTCCCGGACGGACTGTCCGGGTTCGATAAACGTGCGGGCCACGTAACGGTTTTTGACCAGACCGGTCCCGTAGGGGATCCCTGAGGCTCTGGCGTAGCCCATGGCGGCGTCCAGTCCGGAGTCCGGGACCCCTATGACGATATCCGCGTCCACGGGATGTTCCTCCGCCAGAAAGGCACCGGCCTGCAGGCGGGCCTGCTGGACCGATACGCCGTTGATGATTGAATCCGGCCGGGAAAAATAGATATACTCGAAAACACACATGGCGGCCGGGACCTGGTTGCAGTGCGTGGTAATGGACCGCACACCCTGGTCACTGAAAACAAGCACCTCTCCGGGGTACAGATCCCGGATCAGTTCGGCGCCGACGGCCGAAAGCGCGCAGCTTTCGGAGGCCACGATATAGGTGCCGTCCGGACACTGCCCGTAGCACAGCGGCCGCATGCCCCTGGGATCTCTGACCGCGACCAGTTTGGTAGCCGACATGATGATCATGGAGTACGCGCCTTCGATCATGTCCATGGCGGCGTCCACGGCCTCCTCGATAGACGGCTCCGTCAGGCGTGCCTGGATGATCGAGTAGGCGATGATCTCCGAGTCGCTGCTGGTGTGAAAGATCGAACCTTTCATTTCCAGGTCATTCCGCAGGACCGCGGCGTTCGTCAGGTTCCCGTTGTGGACCAGCGACATGACGCCTTTGATATGGTTCACTTCCAGAGGCTGACAGTTGATCCTGCTCCGCCCGCCGGTGGTTCCGTATCGCGTGTGACCGATGGCCAGACTGCCGGGCCCCATTCTTTCCAGGATTTCCGGGGTGAAGACCTCGTTTACCAGGCCCACATCCTTATATGTGGTCAGTACGCCGTCGTCATTCACGGTCATGCCGCAGCCCTCCTGACCGCGGTGCTGCAGAGCAAAAAGACCGCAGTAAGTCGTGTAGGCCACATTCGACGGCTGGGTGCCGAAGACGCCGAAGACGCCGCATTCCTCATGGATCGAGCTCATAAAAAAACACTTCCTGCCCCCGGGCCTGGAACGAACAGGACAATCCCGGAAAATTTAGGATCTTGGTATTGATTCAGTTCTGCTGATCGTTGATCCGCCGCATCATTTCCTGATAGGCGTCTTCCACGCCGCCCAGGTCACGGCGGAACCGGTCTTTGTCCAGCTTCTCGTGCGTGGTGGAATCCCAGAACCGGCAGGTGTCCGGGGAGATCTCATCGGCCAGGATGATCGTACCGTCACTGGTACGGCCGAACTCCAGCTTGATGTCGATCAGATCCACGTTGATCTTCTTCATAAAATCCTTCAGAATATCGTTAATGCGGAACGCCAGATCCTTGATCGTGTCGATCTCTTCCTTTGAGGCCAGTTTCAGAGCCACCGCGTGATATTCATTGATCAGCGGATCGTGCAGCTCGTCGCTTTTATAGGAGAACTCGATCGTCGGCTCGTCGAAGACGATCCCCTCGTCCACACCGTAATTTTTGGCGAAACTGCCGGCGGAGACGTTTCGGATGATCACTTCCAGGGGAATGATGGAAACCTTCCGGACCAGCGTCTCACGGGGATTCTGCTCGCTGATGAAATGCGTGGGGATCCCTTCGCTTTCCAGAAGCTGCATCAGCATATTGGACATCTGGTTGTTGACCTGTCCCTTTCCGGCGATCGTACCCTTCTTGACCCCGTCGAACGCGGTGGCATCGTCCTTGTAGGAGACGATGCAGCAGTCCGGGTCGGATGTGCTGTAGACTTTCTTCGCTTTTCCCTCATAGATCTGTTTTTCTTTATCCAAGGCGATCTCCTCCTTCAGTCGTTTCTTCCAATTCCTTCTTTTCGAGAGCTGCTGCGACCAGCCCCACAAACAGCGGATGGGGGCGGTTCGGACGGCTCTTGAATTCGGGATGGAACTGTACGCCGATATAAAAAGAACATTCTGGAATTTCAACAGTTTCTACGATGTAATCATCCGGAGATGTCCCGCTGACCACGAGGCCGGCCTTTGTCAGGACCTCACGGAAATCGTTGTTGAATTCGTAGCGGTGGCGGTGCCGTTCCATGATCCGGCTCTGCCCGTATGCACGGCGCATCTGCGTCCCTTTCTTGATCTTGCACGGGTATGCGCCAAGACGGAGCGTGCCGCCCTTATCTGTTTCCTCACTCTGGTCCGGGAGGAAGTCGATGACCTTGTATGCGGAGCTGGGGTCAAACTCTCCGGAGTTGGCGCCGTCGAGGCCAGCCACGTTCCGGGCAAAGGCGATGACGGCCGCCTGCATGCCGAGACAGATACCCAGGTAGGGGATATCGTGAGTCCGGCAGTAATCCGCCGTTACGATCTTCCCCTCAATCCCTCTGTTGCCGAAGCCGCCCGGGACAATGACCCCGTAACAGCCGCTGAGACTTTCTTCCACATTGGATTCGTTTACAAGTTCCGAGTTGATCCATTTGATATTGACGGTCGTCTCATGGAGATACCCCGCGTGTTTCAGAGCCTCGCCGACGGAAAGGTAGGCGTCGTGCAGCTGGACGTATTTGCCGACGAGACCGATCGTGATCTCCTTATTCCGGTTATGGATCCGTTCGATCATGGCATTCCAGTCTTCCATGTCGATCGTCGGAGCGTGGATCCCGAGCTCACGGCAGACGATGGAGGAGAAGTTGCTTTTCTCCAGCTCGGCCGGGATCTCATAGAGCTCCGGCATGGTCATGTTTTCGATGACGCAGTCCGGTTTCACGTTACAGAACATGGAGATCTTTTCAAAAAGGCCGTCATTCAGGTGATCGTCGCAGCGCAGGATGATCAGATTCGGATTGATCCCCATTCCCTGAAGCTCCTTGACGGAGTGCTGGGTCGGCTTGGATTTGTGCTCGTTGGATCCGCTGAGGAACGGGACCAGTGTCACGTGAATGAAAAGACTGTTTTCACGGCCGACCTCCAGGGAGATCTGACGGACAGCCTCCAGAAACGGCTGGGATTCGATATCGCCGATCGTGCCGCCTATTTCGACGATGACCACATCCGCCTTGGACTGCTCGCCGACGGCATAGACGAAATCCTTGATCTCGTTGGTAATATGGGGAATGACCTGGATGGTGGAGCCGAGATACTCGCCCTTGCGTTCCTTGTTCAGGACGTTCCAGTAGACCTTGCCGGTCGTCAGGTTGGAAAACCGATTCAGGTTCTCATCGATAAAACGCTCATAATGACCGAGGTCCAGATCGGTCTCCGCGCCGTCCTCCGTCACAAAGACTTCTCCGTGCTGATAGGGACTCATCGTGCCGGGATCCACGTTAATATAGGGATCCAGCTTCTGCGCGGCCACTTTCAGATTTCTCGCTTTCAGCAGCCGGCCGAGGGACGCGGCCGTGATTCCTTTGCCCAGACCGGAGACCACGCCGCCGGTAACGAAAATATACTTCACGGTTTTCATACAATACTCCTTCTCTATCTTCTTCAGTCGGTTTCCAGAGGCTTTGATCTGCCGCTAACGGTCATAGGTGCGGATAATACTTTCGGCGACCTCCCTGCGGGGGATCCTCCCGTCCATCGCGCGTTTTTCAATAAAATAATGCGCATCGCTTTCGCTCATGTTCAGCTTGTCAATCAGGATCCATTTGGCCCGGTTGACCGCACGGATATCCTCCATCTTCCGCTGGAGGGATTTATTCTTGTTTTCCATTTTCTGCAGCCGGTAGCTCAGCGCGGACAACAGCCGGACGGAACTATAGTAGTTCTGCCTGGAATTCGGCTTTGAAAGGGTCAAAACCCCGCTGCTTTCCAGGCGGAAAGAAGTCTGCTCGTAAGCGTCCAGCTTTACCAGCAGAAGAACGGCCACGCAGCTTTCAGCCTGATCCAGCGCCAGATCGTCCCCGAATTCATCGGGCAGGGGAGCGTCGACGAGAAGAATATCGATCTCCAGCTCCATTAATTTTTGCCGTGCTTCACCAGCGCTGTGCGCCCGTACGACCGGAAAATATTCCGGAAGCGCCAGCAGATCGGAAAAATATTCGAACATTTTGTCGCTGCCTGTCGCCAGCAGGATTCTCTGGCGTTTTTCGTGTGTACTCATCTTGCCACACTTACTCTCCTAATTCTTCAAAAAACCTCTCAGGCAGGATTCCCTGTATAAATGCGCTGCTGCGGGCTGCTTTGACGGCGTCATTAAGCTTGCCGGGCAGCTCGGTGTAGCTCTCGAGCATATCCGGCGGTGCGTACAGAAGGTTCAGGCTCGTTTCATCCGGCAGTTGCAGTTCCCGCTCCAATCCGTCCAGCCCCGCATAGATCAGCAGCGCGTAGGTCAGATAGGGGTTGGCCATGGGATCCGGGGAACAGAGGATGAATTCGGAAATGTCCATATCTTTTGACTGAATCTGAAGAAGCGTGGTGCGGTTCGAACGCCCCCATGATATGTATTTGGGCGCCTTCCGGTGCCCGAGACGAAGATAGGATTCAGCCAGAGGATTGAAAAATGCGGTCATTTCCTCAATATGATCCAGAATGCCGGCCATAAAGCCGGGGATGATATCCTGTCCGTCCGAACTCTTCGGAGAAATAAGAATATGGAAACTGTTGCCGCTCTCTTCCGGCAGCGGTTTCGGCGAAAAATCTGCGCACAGCCCGTTCTGTACAGCAACCGCCTGCACGACGTTCGTGAAATTTACGGCGTTATCCGCAGCGGTGACCGCGTCGCTGCCTGCAAAATCGATCTCGTTCTGCCCGGGGCCCTCCTCGTGACGGGAGCTGAGAGCCTGAATTTCCATCTCGTCTAAAGTCAGGCAGATCTCTCTCCGAATATTCTCACCGCGGTCTTCCGGAGATGTATCCATATAGCCGGCGGAGTCAAGAGGGGTCTTCGTCGGAAATCCCTGATCATCTCTCTGAAACAGGTAGAATGTGATCTCGCATCCGAAGTCGACGGAGATGTTTTTGGCACCGGCTGCCTCGACCGCCTTTTCCAGGATAACCCGGCTGTCCAGTTCGAACGGCGTTCCATCCTCATAACAGAGATGGCAGAACATGCGGACGACTTTTCCGTGCGCGGAGCGCCAGGGAAGAGTGGTCAGAGTGGAAGGTATGGGGAAAAGATAAAGATCCGGACACAGTTCATCGTCAAATCCCGGGACAGCGGAGGCATCCAGATGAATGCCTTTTTCAAAAGCCTGCGACAACAGACTCGGATTGATAGCCATGTTCCGCTGACGGCCAGTCGGGTCGCAGAATGCCAGCCGGATAAACCGCACATCCTCCTGTTCAACGTATTCCATGACTTCTTCTTCGGTATATTTCATGATTTTTCTCCTCTCGGAACGCCAGTAACGCAACCCGTATATACAAAATGAAAGGATGCCTGGCGAATTTTGGGACATTCCCTGCTGGCCAAAAACACCCTCGTTTTTCAAAATTAATTATACCCGATGGCCCCTCCTTTGTCAACGACGATTCCGCCGTTTTTGAGGCCCGAAAAAAGCCTTTTTTTATGTGAAACGGAGGCGCAATTCCCTGAGTTGCCGTGGATTGATGCGATTATTGGATTAATTACCCATTGACATGGAGGGTAAAAGGGTTTATGATGGGCATAGAAAAATGAAAGGGGCTTAACGCGTAAAATGGCTGAAACACTTTTAAAGGTCAGCTCACTGGATGTCCGGGCGGGGGAAAAGAATATCCTGCATGGGGTTGATCTGAGCATAAAAGACGGAGAGACCCATGTGCTCATGGGCCCGAACGGAGCCGGAAAATCTACGCTGGGCTTTGCTCTTATGGGCTCACCCCGCTATGAGATCACTTCCGGCAGCATCACATTTGACGGAGAGGACGTGACTTCGGAAAGTGCGGATAAACGGGCACGGGCCGGCATGTTTCTCTCCTTCCAGGAGCCGCTGGAGGTGCCGGGGCTGTCGCTGGAATCTTTTCTGCGCAGCGTGATCGTGCAGCGGACCGGAAAGGCTGTACGCAGAAAGGAGTTTAAACAGAAGCTGGAGGACTCCATGAATCTGCTGCAGATCGACCGCTCGTATGCATCCCGGGATCTGAATGTCGGGTTTTCGGGCGGCGAAAAGAAAAAGATCGAGATCCTGCAGATGCTGATGTTAGAGCCGAAGCTGGCCATCCTGGATGAGACCGATTCCGGTCTGGACGTGGATGCGGTCAGGCTGGTCTCCGATGGGATCCGGGCGTATCAGGAGCAGAAAAAGGGAGCCCTGCTGGTGATCACCCACAGTACGCGCATCCTGGATTCCCTGCATGTGGACCGGACGCATGTGATGGTGGACGGCCGCATCGCGGCGGAGGGAGACGCATCCGTCGTGGAGCGCATCAACGCAGGCGGGTATGAACAGTTCCAAAGTCCTGCCTCGGGCGAAGTATGCCGGGAAATTCCGACGGACCGGAGTCCGGCGAATAATAAATCGGAAAGGATCACGGAGTATGGCGGAGAAAGAAAAAACGAGGGTTGAGGATATCAACCGCAGCATCTATGATATCGCCAATGAAAACGTAGATTCGTTTCAGGTTGAGGCCGGGCTGACAAAAGATATCGTGGAGCAGATATCCAGGGAGAAAAACGACCCGGAATGGATGCACGATTTCCGTATGAATGCGCTGGATATTTACAATGCCACAGATTTGCCCGACTGGGGTCCGTCCTTGGACGGTCTGGATATGGATCATATCGTTGCCTATGTCCGGCCGAACACGACAATGAGTGCGAAATGGGCGGATGTGCCCAAGGATATCAAGGATACGTTCGAACGCCTGGGCATCCCCCAGGCGGAGCGCGAGTCGCTGGCGGGTGTGGGCGCTCAGTTCGATTCGGAACTGGTTTATCATAACGTAAAGGACGAGGTCGAGGCGCAGGGCGTGGTCTACTCGGATATTGAGAGCGCACTGCACGGACCGTACGCCGGTATGATCCGGGACCATTTCATGACACTGCTGACCCCGCGGGATCACAAGTTCCAGGCACTGCACGGAGCTGTCTGGTCCGGCGGCTCGTTCGTATATGTACCGAAGGGTGTGAAGGTGGAGATCCCGCTGCAGTCCTATTTCCGCCTGAATGCGCCGGGTGCCGGCCAGTTTGAGCATACGCTGATCATCGTGGACGAGGGCGCCGATCTGCACTTTATAGAGGGGTGCTCCGCACCCAAGTACAATGTGGCGAATCTACATGCGGGCAGCGTGGAGCTGTTTGTGGGAAAGAACGCCAGGCTTCGCTACTCGACCATCGAGAGCTGGTCAAAAAACATGTACAACCTGAACAGCAAGAGAGCACTGGTGGAGGAGGGGGGCACCATGGAATGGGTGTCCGGCTCCTTCGGTTCCCATGTCTCCTATCTGTACCCCATGACGATCCTGAAGGGAAAGGGATCCCGGATGGAGTTTACGGGGATCACGTTTGCCGGGAAAGGGCAGGATCTGGACACGGGCATGAAGGTGGTGCACGCCGCGGAGGACACCTCGTCGGTGGTCCACACCCGGTCCATTTCAAAGGACGGCGGTGCAAGCACGTTCCGCAGTTCGGT
Source organism: Oscillospiraceae bacterium (assembly GCA_021203885.1). GTDB lineage: Bacteria > Bacillota > Clostridia > Oscillospirales > Oscillospiraceae > JAJPXI01. The sequence continues at coordinate 48,245 of JAJQAH010000008.1, forward strand.
CGTCATTGAAGAAAAAGCGGCGCGCAGCAAGACATCCGTGTCATGCCAGTCGCTGATGCTGGATTCCGTATCCCGGTCCGATACGATCCCGGCCATGGATATACGTGCGGGAGACGCCGATGTGGGCCACGAGGCTAAAATAGGCAGGATCAGCGACGAGGCCGTTTTTTATCTGATGTCAAGGGGCATAGAAGAAGAGGAAGCGAAGGCCATGATCGTAGGCGGATTCGCGGACAATGTTTCCAAGGAACTGCCGCTGGAATATGCGGCGGAGATGAATAACCTGATCCGTATGGAGATGGTGGGCAGCATCGGCTGAGGGAGGAACACGGATGGGAATAAAGAAAATAAAGGTCAACAAGCTGCCTTCCGTCACCTGGCACTGGACCGGAATGAATGACGCAGATCTTGATATCGACCTGTCCGGCGATGCTCCTTTGTACACGCTGCGAGGACAGTCAGAGGGCATGAGATGGATCGATGATCTGAATTCCGCGGACGGCCGGATGGAGGAGATCCTGCGGCGGCCGGGATGGGAACAGACGGAGACCGGAATGGGAACTGAATTCGCCGATGCCATGCGGGAAACGCCGGGTGCGCTTCTGGATATTCCGGAAGGAGACAAAGGGAATGGGCCGGTGGTGATCACTGCCGAAGCCCGTGACGGCCGGTGCGCCGGTCAGATACTGATCCGCGCCGGAGCGGGCAGTGATTCTGACGTGGTCGTTGTGATCGGCAGTGAAAAGCAGACCGGCACCGATCAGGACACGGTGGCCGTTCAGATATTGATCCAGACAGAAATGGACGCGGACCTGCGGCTGTTCGTGGTGCAGGATCTTCCGCAGAAGGGAATCAGCTGCCTGAATCTGGGGGGCGTGTGCGGCGAAAGAGCGAAAATCGAATGGACCCATCTCTCGCTGGGCGCCGGCAGGGCATTCATCGGAGCCGCCATGGAGCTGTCCGGCGATGACAGCGTCTTTCATGGTGAGACGGGTTATCGTGTCCGATCCGGTCAGAACGTGGATATCAATTATGTATGCAGGCACTGCGGCAGGAGATCCGTCAGTAACCTGAACGCGTGGGGTGTGCTGGAAGACGGTTCCGTCAAACTGTTCCGCGGCACGATCGACTTTCACGAGGGCTGCAGCGGATCTGTCGGCGCCGAAAAGGAAGATGTGCTTCTGCTCGGAAAGAACCAGATCAATAAGACGATCCCGCTGATCCTCTGCCATGAGGAAGATGTGGAAGGGGATCACGGTGCCACCATCAGCCGGCTGGACGAACAGATGCTTTTTTATCTGGCCAGCAGGGGACTGGATGCCGGGTATGCCGAGAATATGATCGCCCGGGCAAGGCTGGATGCGCTGTGTGAAAAAATTCCGGATTCTGAGATCCGTTCGGAGGCAGAGAAAAAGATCCGCTTTGAGCCTGTGATCTCGGGCGGCATCCGTTCGGACGCGGACGGCCGGAGCGGGGAAGGGGAAGACGGCCCATGAGGGACTGCAGAAAGGATTTTAAGATCTTTCAGGACCGGGATATCGTCTACCTGGATAATGCCGCCACCACACAGAGACCGGAACCCGTGCTGGAGGCGGAGAGGAAATTTTACGAACAGGACAATGCGAATCCTTTCCGCGGCCTGTATGAGCTGGGCGTTAAGGCCACGGAGGAATATGAAAAAAGCCGCGCCCGGACGGCCAGGTTCATCCATGCGGAGAGGCCCGAGGAGATCGTATTCACCCGCAATACGACAGAGAGCATCAATCTGGTCAGTTACAGTTATGCCTCCAGTTTTTTGAAACCCGGTGATGAGATCCTGATCACCATCGCGGAACACCACAGCAACCTTCTTCCCTGGCAGGCGGCTGCCCGCCGGACGGGAGCGGTGCTGAAATATCTGGAATGTGACGGGGACGGATCGTTTTCAAGGGAGAGCATAGAGGAGGCCGTGACACCCCGCACGAAGCTGGCCGCCATATGCCACATTTCCAATGTGACCGGCCGGGTTACACCGGTGGAGGAGATCATCCGCCTTGTGCATGCCGCCGGCGGCATAGTGCTCGTCGATGCGGCCCAGAGCGCTCCGCATATGCTCCTGGACGTGCAGGAGATGGACTGTGATTTTCTGGCGTTCTCGGGCCACAAGATGTTCGGGCCCATGGGAATCGGCGTGCTGTACGGTAAATTTGATCTTCTGAACGCCATGCCGCCGTTTCTGACCGGCGGGGAGATGATCGATTCTGTGTCCAGAGACAGCGCCGTCTGGGCGCCGGTCCCGCACAAATTTGAAGCGGGAACGGTAAACGCGGCGGGCGCCGTCGGGCTGGCGGCGGCCATGGATTATCTGGATGAACTCGGACGGTATGAGATGGAGACACATCTGAAAGAGCTGACAGGTATGGCACTGGAGGGAATGAGCCGGATACCCGGTCTTCATATCATCGGAAGTGCGGATCCGGGGGAACATACCGGGATCCTCAGTTTCACTGTGGACGGCGTGCATCCGCACGATATCGCGTCCATTCTGGACGCGTCGGATATCGACATCCGGGCGGGCCATCACTGTGCGATGCCTCTTCTGAATCATCTGGGGATGCGCTCCTGCGCCAGAGCCAGCATCGCCGCATATAATTCTCAGGAAGATATCCAGCGGCTGGTCAGCTGCCTGGAGACGGTCAGGGGGCTGATGGGTTATGGAGAATAAGACTTTTTACAACGGGGCCCTGAATGAGCATAATCTCCATCCGTACCATAAGGAAAAACTGTCGGATGCGAATCTCGTCCTGGAGGGAGTCAACCCTTCCTGCGGGGATGATATCATACTCCAGCTGAAGGTCGTGGACGGTGTCATTGAAGACGGCTCGTTCGTGGGTGACGGCTGCGCCGTATCACAGGCCTCGGCAGACATTATGCTGGATATGATCATCGGGGAGACGAAAGAGGAGGCTCTGCGGCTTGCCGATATCTTCATCCGGATGATCACCGGGGAAGTGACGGAGGAGGAGCTGGATGAGCTGGACGAGGCAGCTGCACTGAAAGATATTGCTCATATGCCCTCACGGGTAAAATGCGCCGTTCTTGGATGGCACACCATGCAGGAAATGCTCGGAAAGGAACAGGACGGACCTACAAGTATGCAATGAAGGAAGCAAAGATTTTCATCGGGAGGGGAACGGCATGGCCGAGGTTTTAGCTGTCTGTACCAGCGAGAGAAAAGGAATACAGAAGCGTCCCGTGGACGAGGTACAGCTGCGGGAGGAGTACGGAATCATAGGAGATGCCCATGCAGGGAACTGGCACCGCCAGGTCAGCCTGCTGGGCGTCGAGAGCGTGCGGAAGATGCAGGAACGGATATCGATTCCGCTGAAACCGGGTGATTTCGCAGAAAATATACTGACCGAGGGGATCACTTTATATGAACTGCCGGTGGGCACCCGACTGCGGATCGGGGATGTGGAGTGCGAGATCACCCAGATCGGGAAGGAGTGTCACGCGGACTGCGCGATCCGGAAGCAGACGGGTTACTGCGTTATGCCCACGGAGGGGATCTTTGTGCGAATCCTGAATCCCGGCACGATCCGTGCCGGCGACGAAATCTCCGTACTGGACACGCCGGCGCAGGCATGAACCGGCAAAGCTTTTCAAACAAGATGCGGCCGGTTTGAAGGAAATATTTTTTGTCTTGCGAATATGGTGACATGGCTTGTGGGCAGATTTGTGTATTTTTCTCAGGATAACACAGCTTTTTTTGTGAAAATTTCATTCAGAATCGATGTTGACTTTTGCAAGTTCAAATGCTAGAATATTCACGTCAGGTGACAAGGTGGTCATGGGCGTTCTATTTTTGCGCCTATGGCTTTAAATTTATGAGCCGATGATTAAGCGACAAGGGTGTCGTTATGGAAAGTTCCATAATTCCCTTGTCGCTTGAATATTATAGGCAGCATTTTGCTGGCCTAAGAAAAGGAGTGTCTATTCTATGAGCGACTCGGTTACCGAAATTTACGGCGAATTAGTTTTCAATGACGGTGTCATGCAGAAGCGCCTGCCAAAGGAGACATACAAAGCGCTTCAGCGGACAATTAAGGAAGGAAAACCTCTGGAAAAATCTGTAGCCACTATTGTCGCTAACACCATGAAAGACTGGGCCATCGAGAACGGTGCGACACATTACACCCACTGGTTCCAGCCTATGACTGGTGTGACCGCAGAAAAGCACGACAGTTTTATCACCCCCATCAGCAACGGAAAGGTGATCATGGAGTTTTCCGGAAAGGAACTGGTTCAGGGCGAACCGGACGCATCCTCGTTCCCGTCCGGAGGTCTCCGTGCCACATTTGAAGCCAGAGGGTACACCGCCTGGGATGCCACGTCCTATGCGTTCATCAAGGAAGGTGTCCTGTGCATTCCCACCGTCTTTTACTCTTACGGCGGTGAGGCGCTGGACCAGAAGACGGCGCTGCTCAGGTCCATGGAGGCCATCAGCAAACAGGCTATCCGGGTGCTGAGACTGTTCGGAAATGAGGAAGTCAAATCCTGCAAGACGACTGTCGGTGCGGAGCAGGAATATTTCCTGATCGATCGCGATATGTTCGATCGGCGCAAGGACCTGCTGTACACCGGCCGCACGCTGTTCGGCTCCCGTCCCCCGAAAGGACAGGAACTGGACGACCACTATTTCGGAGCCATCAAGCCCCGCGTACGCGATTACATGCGTGAGCTGAATTTTGAGCTTTGGAAGTTCGGGATCCCCGCGAAGACCGAACATAACGAAGTGGCCCCCGCACAGCATGAGATCGCACCCGTTTACAGCTATTCCAACCAGGCCGTGGATCAGAACCAGCTGATGATGGAGCTGATGCAGAAGATCGCACGGAAACACCACATGGTCTGCCTGCTGCATGAGAAGCCCTTCGACGGCGTGAACGGCAGTGGCAAGCACAACAACTGGTCCATCGGGACGGATACCGGGATGAACCTTCTGGACCCCGGCGATACGCCCAGCGAGAATGCGCAGTTCCTGCTGTTTTTGTGCGCGGTCATCAAGGCCGTGGACGAGTACCAGGATCTGCTGCGGATCTCCGTCGCAAGCCCCGGCAACGACCACCGTCTCGGTGCTAATGAGGCGCCCCCGGCGATCATTTCGATCTTCGTGGGCGATGAGCTTTACGCGATCCTGGAGGCCCTCGAACAAGACAAGGAGTACGGGACCAAGGAGAAGGAAGTCCTGCGGGTCGGTGTTCATACGCTTCCTTCGTTCAGAAAGGACGATACCGACCGGAACCGGACATCCCCGTTCGCATTTACCGGCAGCAAGTTTGAGTTCCGTATGCCCGGCGCCGCCATGTCCATCGCGCCGTTCAACATGGTGCTGAACACAGCGGTCGCAGAAGAGCTGAGGCAGTTTGCGGATGAACTGGAAGGCGTCGAAGACTTTGAGCAGGGCCTGCATGATCTGATCCAGCGCGTGATCCATGAGCATAAGAGGATCCTGTTCAACGGGGACGGCTACGATGAGTCCTGGCAGGTGGAGGCCGAGAAACGCGGCCTTTTAAATCTGCGTACCACGCCGGATGCCGTTGCGCATCTTCTGGATGAAAAGAACGTCAAGCTGTTCGAGACACATCATGTCTATTCGCCCACCGAGCTGAATGCCCGGTACGAGGTCCGCATGGATAATTACGTAAAGGTCCTGAATATCGAAGCTCTGTCCATGCTGGACATGGCAAACAAGGATATCCTGCCGGCCATGAGCGCGTACAGCAAGCAGCTGGCGGATGCCGTCCTGCAGAAGAGCTCCGTATCAGACGACGTCGACTGCGTGTATGAAAAGGAGATGCTGCGCAAGATCAGTTCCATGATCTCCGCCATGCATAAGGCTTCCGACAAGCTGGAGGAGGACCTCCTGAACGCAAAGAGCATCGAGGATCCCGGCGAAGCCGCCTTTTACTTTAAAGACAATATTTTGCCGGATATGACGGCTCTCCGGATCCCCGCAGACGAAATGGAAACTCTTGTTTCCGCCGAGGCTTGGCCCTATCCGTCCTACGGCTCTATGTTGTTCAGTGTACAGTAATACACTGAAATCTGCTGCGAACAGTTAGGAGCGGAAAGATCGAATGACGTCTAGCGAATGTGTGATCGTTCTGGATTTCGGAGGCCAGTATAATCAGCTGATCGCCCGCAGGGTACGCGAGTGCAATGTCTACTGCGAGGTAAAGCCGTATACGACTCCTTTGTCCGAGCTTATGAAAATGTCGCCTATCGGTTTCATTTTCACCGGCGGACCGAACAGTGTGTATCTTCCGGATGCGCCGAAAGCGGATCCTGAGATCTATTCACTGGGGATCCCGATCCTCGGGATCTGTTACGGCTGCCAGCTGATCACGGAACAGATGGGCGGCCGGGTGACCGCCGCGGATGATGACAGTGCGCGGGAGTATGGGAAGACGGAGACCTGGTTCGACACGGAATGCCCGCTGTTTCAGGGGCTGCCCGACCACAGTATTACGTGGATGAGTCACGGGGACTATATGGCTTCTCTCCCGGAGGGATTTACCCTGGAAGCGCACAGTGATCAGTGCCCGAATGTGGCGATCGCGGACAGGGAGAAAAAGATCTACGGCGTGCAGTTTCACCCGGAAGTCAATCATACGGAGTACGGACAGGATATGATCCGGAATTTCCTCTATCTCGTAT
>JAJQAH010000065.1 GCA_021203885.1 Oscillospiraceae bacterium
TGGCAGCACTCGACCGCAGCACATGTTTGTCGTCGCAGGGTTAACGTTGTGAGGTATGTTACAGAGACTGCCCAGAGCAGAACAAAGCTATCTACATTGAGAATCAGCCCAGAGTAATTAGTAAACATGGGATGTTTCTTCCTACTATTGATCCGGAACACTGTACCGGCTGTGGCTTGTGTGTACATAGCTGCCCAACTGACAGACCCTGTGTCAACATCGTAGATCCCGCTAATTTTTTGGGCAAACTCGGTGATCACTATCGGTTGGGCTGGAAAGAAGCGGACGATGCAAGAGCTATTCCTAATGCCCCTATGGTTGATAGTGAGGGCAAAGATAACGCTCCAATCGGCGGATTGGATTTTTTGAATTCGGTGACACCATAAATGGCAGACAAACCTATTAGACACTTAGAGAAACCTGCCACACTTGGTCAGTGGCTGTATCGCTATAGATTCACTATAGCTAGAAGGTGCTGCCAGTTTTTGTTGCTTGTCTTATTCATTGGCACTTTCCGTTTAGGTTGGTCGGTTATGGGTAAGCCACTGCTCTCTGTTGATTTATCCTCATCTCGCATCTTGGGCATTATTCCCATGTCTGACCCTTACGCAGCACTTCAGAGACTTATTGCGCAGTATTGGCACTCAGCCGAAACTGTCGAAGGTGCATTGATAGTTCTGGCCGTTTATTGGTTGATAAGTGGACGTTCCTTCTGTGCTTGGGTCTGTCCTATGAATTTGGTGACTGACTTTGCCTTTTGGCTTAGAAGCAAATTAGGCATTAAGACCAACTTTTTGTCTTTACCTAATTCAGTCAGGTACTTGCTTCTAGCGGTCAGCCTGGTACTTTGCTACCTAACGGGGACTGCCGCCTTTGAGCATATAAGCCCTCAAGCCATGATTTGGCGGGATGCGGTTTACGGATTCGGATTAGGCAGCCTAAGTGCTATTTTTGGAATTTTTGCAATTGACTTTGCAGTAGCCAGACGGGGATGGTGCGGTCATCTCTGTCCGCTCGGTGCCTTTTGGGCCATTTGGGGTAGGATAGGAGTACTTAAGATTAAATTTGATAACAGCACGTGTACCAAGTGTGGAGACTGCCTAAAAGAGTGTCCGGAGCCTCAAGTCATTAATTTCAATAAGTTATTTAAATCAGGGCAAATATCCTCGGGGGAGTGCACGAATTGCTTTAAATGCATCGCCGTCTGCCCGGAGAAGAGTTTAAAGTTAGGAGTACAGTATCTAAGTTCTGCTTCTAACCAGGCGAAGGAAGGGGAGAGCAACAAGTGAAAACCTTTGAACTTGTCAAACTGATAAAAAAGAGAATGCTGTTTTGGCAGTTTGCTACCGTTCTGACTCTAATTACTGTTTGTGCAGTGTTCTTTATCCTTTACTTTGTAATACTTTCTGAAGAAAGCTCAGGTAAGGGTAGTGCAATTAATGTATCTGGTTCGCTGCGAATGCAGTCTTATGTGACAGCACTCACAGTTGCACAATCCAGTACTTTGCCTTTCGAGCAACGAAAAAGTGCAATTGAAGGTGCCCTCGCAGAATTCAAAAGACGGCTACTTAGCCCTGGTTTGATTAAAGGATTGTCTACAGAGGAAACTGATCCTCTACGTCAAAGCTATGAACAATTGCATATGGCCTTTTTCCAAAAAGTTGAGCCTTTGGCAGAAGAAGTGATTAGTAATCCGGAGAGAACCAAAGAGTTTATGGACTATGTCCCATCCTTTGTCAGCAATATTGATCAGTTTGTATCGGACTTAGAGGATGGGCTTGAGCGGCGCATGAGTTGGGTTAAGGTTGGTTTGATTACAACCATGGTGGCATCCTGTTTTATAGGTCTGTTACTCCTGTGGTATTTCCAAAGGGTGTTTTTCAAGCCATTAACAGAGTTAGCTGATGTGGCTTCTCAGGTTAGACGAGGTAATTTCCTGGCTCGATCGTCTTACGACAAAAAAAATGAGATTGGCAAGCTTTCTGGAAGCTTCAACTACATGATTGAGGATCTAGCTCGTATGTACCAATCACTAGAAGATCAAGTTCAAGAAAAAACTGCAGATTTGGACGAGAGAAATCGAACTCTGAACTTATTATTTAGTCTCAGAAGCATCTTCAGTCAGTCATTGGAAATGAACCAGGGGGAGCTTGCTAAAGCTGTTGAGATGGTACGACGGTATTTTTCTGCAAACTCAGCCCATTTAGTTCTCCATCGTTCAAGCGAAGCAGGTATTTACCTGGCAGCATCTGCCTACCTAAACAATGACAAGACCAAATCAACCTCTCTAGCTGATTTGTTTTCTTTGGATGTGTCTAAGCTGGATCCTGCCAATATTCAACCCGTGTTACATAAGATAGGCGAAGAAAACTTCTTATGCGTTCCAATCAAGGACGGTTCAACCGATTTAGGTACTTTGTTTGTTTCTTCCGCAAAGGATGACATAAATAGGACAACTAATGAGTTACTAGTCAACATAGGGGAAATTTTTGCCACAGCACTAAAAATTTCCAATCAGAAAGACGAGGGTTACAGATTAGCCGTGTATGAGGAGCGGTCTACGATTGCCCGCGAGTTACATGATTCAATTGCTCAATCGCTGGCATATACAAGAATTCAATTAGCCAGGCTGTCAGTTGCCCAAGCTAAAAATAGTCCTGCGGAAGAAATAGACAAGATTGTTGATGATCTTAAATTGGGAATCACAACGGCCAATTCTCAGCTGCGACAGGTTTTAACCACGTTCCGTTTAAAACCGTCCTCTACTGACTTACGAGAAAACCTAAGAAATACTCTAGAGGTGTTCCATGAACGATCTGGTATTGCATATACCTTAGACAACCAGTTGTTTGGCTTTGAGGTTAATGCAAACCAACAAATTCACTTGATTCATATCCTCTCGGAAGCTCTATCCAATATTGAGAAACATGCACATGCTAGTCATGTGCAGGTAGTACTGACGCACTCAGGAAGTAATAAGATTTTGATGACAATTGCTGATGACGGAGTTGGATTTGAAGGAGAAGTGAAAGAGAAGGTTGGTCATTTTGGGCTATCAATTATGCAAGAAAGAGCTCAAGGACTTGGAGGTGTGTTAAATGTTTCTAATAATTTACCGCGAGGGGCAAAAGTTTCATTGGAATTTGAAACCACTCGCTAGAACCGCTATTGAAGAGGAATGTTTGTTATGGAAAGTAATACAAAGTATAATAT
>JAJQAH010000037.1 GCA_021203885.1 Oscillospiraceae bacterium
GGTATTTTGTATCTGCCGTTCTATATGACGCCGCTTCTTTAAAATACCTGAAAATCGAGACAAACGGAGGAAATACGATGGATTCATCTGAAAACAGCAAGCTTGAGAACGAAATCTTCCAAAAGCTGGAAGAGGCGGAACGCGAAGCCGATACTACCGACAAGAGATATTCTTCCAGAGAAGTGCTCAGTGCCTTGAATGAAGGCTCTTGTTGGTTTCGAACTTTTCTTTTTCATTTATCGTCAATCACTCGTTTGTATGTTAATCTCCCCCTAACAGCATGATAGTGGAATTATGCTAAATCTTGGGATATTTTCCCCTAAGGCATACCAAAATATTATCACAAGTTAACAACAAAATATTTGTTTCCATCTTGAATTTTGATACTGTATATGATATCATATTTAGTGCTTGGAGGAATGGCCCATGAAAATCCTGTTAAAGAAACAACCACGCAAATATTTGGCCAGCGTCGACAGCAATACCCGGAAGAAGCTTTTCAAGGCTTTGGACGAGCTTTCCCGATTGGAAGGGAATATCGTCCGATTAAGCGGCTATCAGAACCGATATCGCTATAAGATTGAGCATTATCGAATAGTTTTTGAGTGGATTAAGGGCGAAATGATTATCACGGTCATAGAGATTAATACCCGAAGCAACATCAAATATTGAGGAGATGATCACAATGTCAAAAAAAATGACCCCCGCCGAAATTGAACGCAGAATGAAAGAAATAAATGCACAGCCTGAGGAAGAGCAGACAGCTGAGGAAGCAGCCAGTCTTGCAGCAGCTGATGCCATGGACGATGGTACTACAGTCAGCCTGGAGGATTTTAAGAAAGATCTTGAAGATTACAGTGGGAGATTTGTCCTCCGTATTCCCAGGAGCCTTCACAAAACACTGAAAGAGGCTGCTGCTGAAGAAGGTGTCAGCCTTAATCAATACATTATTTATAAGCTAACGCTTTGATTTATTTAAAAGGAACTGGCAGATTCTTCCGCAAGCACCCAAACTGTAGCGCAGCCGGATCAGACTCTGCCCGTGTTCAAAAAAAGGGCTTGCAGTTAAACCGCAAGCCCTTAAAAGACAAATATTCAGATTTATGGCGGCACCCGTCGGTGCCGTCTTTTTTACGTCCCGGTCCCTTTCGGGAAAAAGAGTTCCGTTTCCCGACCGGCAGCGTTCAGATCCGGATCGCGTCCTCCGGCAGGATCACATGCTCCAGCGCGTTTCTGTGCCAGCGCCTGACCGTGCGGGAGGCCGCGTTCAGCGTGTCCCCGATCTGCTCCCAGGTGAAGCCGTGGATATAGCGGTACTCCAGGACCAGCTGCTCATCCGGGTCGTTCAGGCCCGAGATCACCTGCCGGATCTGTCTCCTTAAGTCCACCAGCCTGTCCGTCTCCCGGTCGATGCTCTCCTCCAGCTCCATGACCCGCTCGATCCTGGATACGAAGGGCGCCTCCCCGGAGGGGGATTTCAGCACCCGGCCCCCGGGATTTCGCAGGGAGACCGAGGCCGCGGCCTTCCGCAGCTGTTCCGCCTGGGCGACGCTGCTGTTGATCTTCTGATCCAGCCGGTACGCCTGCTTTAAATACTCACCCGCCGTCAAAGCCAGTCCGCCTCCTCCTCCAGTTTTTCCAGAATGTCCTCACCGCTGACCCGGGAGAGGGCGGTAAACTCCCGGGACCGGAAGAACTCCTCGCACTCCTCCTTTGTCTGCCTGGCCCGCTCCGCCTCGTTCTTCTGCCGCACCGACACGGCCTGGTCTTCACGCGCCAGGACCCGCAGCGCGGCCCGGTAGTCCCGGATCGCGCGCATGACGATGGCGGTGGCCAGGTTCTCCCAGGGATCCCGGTCCCCGAAGGTCGGCTCGGTCCGGTACCGTCTCTTCACGCCTCTTCCCATGCCGCCGGCCTCCTCTCTCCCGGTCTGCTCAGTTCGTTTCCGCCTGCCCGGCGGCCGTCCGTTCTCATCTCTCTCATTCCGCTTCTTCTCCTTACCGTTTCCGGCCGGCGCCCGGGTTTGCCCCCTGTCCGTCCTGATTTTTGCAGATATGATAAAATTTGGGGCAAAAAAATCCGCCCGCCGGGAAGGGATCTCCGGATCATCCGGCCGGAAAGAATGCCAGACTGCCGCGGCATTCCGGCGTTTCTATCGCCGCAGTGCCCGCAGGGACGGCCTCTCCGCCCGATCCGGTTTTCGCTTCCCCTCGGTTTCTTTTTTCGCGTTCAAAGTCGCATATCTGATAATATGATACCCCCGGACCCGGACCCTGTCAAGGCATTTTTTCGCATTTCTGCGCAAAATATTTTTATATTCTCCCGAATTTCTCTCAGAAACGCAACGGCGGCGGGGCTTCCCGGCCTTTTAAAATTCCCACTTCTGACGAGAATTTTTTAAAATCTCAAAAATATGTTGCATATTTGATAATTTTCACGTATAATGGTGGAGGTATCATGCACGCATGCGGGACCGGCGGCGCCGCCGGCCCGCAATCTGAAAGGATGATCTTTATGACGATCGGCAAACGAATCAAGACCAGGCGGCAGGAGCTGGGGCTGTCCGTCAACGAGGTGGCCAGCCGGATCGGGGTGTCCCCCGCCTCCGTCTACCGCTACGAGAACGAGTCGGTATCCAACCTGCCCGCGCCCCTTCTGAAGCCGCTGGCCGGGGTGCTGCAGACCACCGTGTCGTGGATCATCGGCGAGGTGGACCTGCCCGCCGACCGGAATATCCGGCCGGTGCCCCAGATGAAGGAGTGGGAGATCCTGGGCGACACGGCCTGCGGGGATCCCATCGCACGGGAGGGGGACGGGGAGACCATCCAGGCCCCCGCGTGGATCCAGGCGGACTGCGTCTTCCGCTGCGTGGGCGACTCCATGATCGGCGCCCGGATCTACGACAAGGACGTGGTCTTCGTCAAGAAGGACGACGTGAATAACGGGGACATCGCGGTGGTGCGCATCGACGGCGAATACTCCCTGAAGCGGGTCTACCGGGGCCCGGACTATCTGGAACTGCGTCCGGAGAATCCCTCCTACAGCCCCATCATCATCCGCGGGGAGCAGGCCAACTGCGAGATCGTGGGCAAGGCGGTCTACCTGCTGGGCCGGGTCCGCTGACGGTCCCCTTTCCCTATTGTGAAATCCGCGAAACGGGTGTACAATATTTTTCGA
>JAJQAH010000035.1 GCA_021203885.1 Oscillospiraceae bacterium
AATGAAATGTTGACACTTCTTTTGTTTTATGTTAAAATGTTTTTGTAGCTGGATAGGAGCATTAACCAAACCAAATAGGAGTTATATTATGAGTACAAAAAGAATATTACATTATAAACCTAAAATTTGCGAAGAGTGCGGTAAACCTTTTATTCCAAAAAGCGGTACACAAAGAGTTTGTGATGGAACTCACACTACAAAGTGTATATATTGCGGAAAAGATATAGAATATACATGCCGTCCTTGGGAAAAACCTAATTATTGTTCTAAAGAATGTATTGAACTTGATAAGAAAAGAAAACTTATGGAAAAATATAGAGTCGATAATGTATCTAAACTTCCATCAGTAAAAGAAAAAATAAGTAAAGCTAATTCTTCTGAAGCAGTGCAAGCAAAGCGTAAACAAACTTGTATTGAAAGATACGGGGTAGAAAATCCTTTTCAATCTGAAGAAATAAAGGAAAAAATAAAAGAAACCAATTTAAAAAATTATGGTGTAGAAAACCCAATGCAGAATCCAGAAATAGCAGATAAGATTTCTAAAATTTTATCAGACCCAAAGCATGTTGAAGCACACAGACAACATTTGTATGAAAAATATGGGGTGTATGATACCAATGATATACCTGGAGTTAAGGAAAAAACTATAAAAACTAACATGGAAAAATATGGTGTTCCATATTATGTATTAACTGACGCATATCGAAAACCAGAAATAAGCGTAGCAATTTCAAAAATAAATAAATATCATGCAGAATTGTTGAAATCATTAGGATTTGAAACAGAATTTGAAAAAACAATAGAAAATAAATCTTTTGATATATTCCTTCCATCTAAAAATGTTTTAATAGAAATTGACCCAACGTATACACATAACAGTTTTGGCAATCATTGGAACAAAGATGGATTAAATAAAGATTACCATTTTAATAAAACTACCGTTGCCATGAATCATGGATACAGATGTATTCATATATGGGATTGGGATTTACCTATCAAGGTATACAGTAGTTTATTAGATTCTAATAAAATCTCAGTCAATTTATGTGTTGTGAAACCAATTTCAGAAGAAGAGTTAATCAAATTTAGCACTGAATATAGTATATACAGAAATAACAAATGTCATACATATAATTATGGGTTATATTATAATGATGAATGTCTTTCTGTAATGACATTTGAAAAATCTAAAGACGAAACTTATGATTATGTACTTATGTGGTATTGTACAAAATTTGATTATAGCATAGATGGAGGATATTTAAAGATATTCAATTATTTTATTCAAACTGTCAAACCTAAATCTGTGATATCCTATTGTGACAGGTCAAAGTTTGATGATAAAATATTAGAAGAGTTGGGATTTTGTTTAATAGAAACAAGACCTCCAGTAAAGCACTGGTCTAATTTTCAAACACAAATACTTGATGATATGTTGCAAAATACAAATTCAAATAATTGGATGTTGGAAAATGGTTGGCTTCCAGTTTATGATTGTGGACAACTTGTTTATATTTGGAAGAAATAAAATAGAATAGTAATGTTTTGATTTCTTTTTTTCTCGTATTTACAAATTCACCTCCATAGTATATAATTAAATTATAAAATCAATTTACAAGGTGATAAAAAATGGGATTTGAACAAATTCGTATATGTAAAGAATGTGGGAAAGAATTTATTGCTACATCTCCAAGACAGTTTTATTGTAAAAATAAACATTACCGTCCTTGTCCAATATGCGGAATGCCTGTGGAAGTGAAATATGGGCATTGGCAGGATTCAGCAAGAACTTGTTCTACTAAATGTCGTATTCAGCTTAAAGATAGGACTTGTTTAGAAAAATATGGAACTGTGGATGCTGGAAATTGCAGTGAAGCTAAAGAAAAGCGCAAACAAACTAATCTTGAAAGATATGGGGTAGAAAATCCATTTCAGGCAGAAGAATTTAAACAAAAATCTAAAAATACTTTGATGGAAAAATATGGTTCAGAAAATATTTCTCAGACAAAAGAAAATAAAGAAAAAATACAACATATATGGAAGGAAAAAACTAAGGATGAAATTGATATTATAAACAACAAACGAAAACAAACATCCATAGAACATTATGGTGTGGATAATCCTAGAAAAAGTAAAGAAATTCAACAAAAAATACAAAATACATTAATTGAAAAATACGGAGTGGATTGTCCGTTTTTAATACCGGAAATTAAAGAAAAATTAACTCAAACTTGGATAGATAGATATGGAACAGCAAAGTTAGGAAAAAGTAAAGAAATACATGAAAAAGCAAAGCAGACCTGTATGCTAAAATATGGAACTCCATACTATATGCAAACGGATGAATTTAAACAAAAAGTATATGAAAAAACACAATCAAGCCCTAGTTACTGTGTATCTAAAACAAATAAAAAATATGCAGAATTGTTTAATTCCATGGGTATTGAAACTACATTTGAATATCCATTAGAGAATTACAGATATGATATATTCATATTATCAAAAAATATTTTAATAGAAATAGATTCTTCTTATATTCATTCTATGCAACCTAATCATTTTGGATATAAATGCAATAAAGATTATCATAAAATAAAAACTGATATTGCCTGTAAACATGGTTTTAGATGCATACATATTTTTGATTGGGATGACCCAAAGAAAATATGCCAATTAGTTTGTGATATTAAACAAAGATATTATGCTAGAAATTTATCTGTTGAATATATATCATCAGATGCAGCAGATAAATTTTTTGAACTGTACCATATTCAAGGTAAAGTTACCTCTCAATTAGTTTCTGTTGCTTTAATAGATAAAGAAGAACTAATATCCGTTATGTCTTTTGGTATTCCAAGATACTCAAAAAAGTATGAATGGGAAATTTTACGGTATGCAGCAGTTCCTGATAAATCCATAGTTGGAGGTACAGAAAAATTGTTTAGCTGTTTTTTAAAAGATTTTACTCCGGAATCTGTAATATCTTATTGTGATATTGCTAAATTTACTGGCAAGATGTATGAACGGTTAGGATTTAGTTTAGACCATATTTCCTCTCCAAATAAAGTGTGGAGCAAAGGTACTAAAAAAATTACAGATAATTTACTTAGACAAAGAGGATTTGACCAGCTGTTTGGAACAAATTATGGAAAAGGTA
>JAJQAH010000029.1 GCA_021203885.1 Oscillospiraceae bacterium
TAATTTTGGGGTCGGGTGGGGGGGGGGGCGGTGAACGGCCAGCCGGCCGGATATATCGTGATCTCCGATGCGCTGAAGGACGACGCGGCCGACGCGGTCCGCTGGATGAAAAAGCAGGGGATCTCCACCACCATGCTGACCGGCGACGCGCAGGACAGCGCGGAGCACGTGGCCGCCGAGATCGGGCTGGACGAGGTACACGCCAAGCTGCTGCCCGACGAGAAACTGGATGAGATGCGGAAAGTGCGGGAAGAGCACGGCAGCGCCATGTTCGTGGGCGACGGGATCAACGACGCACCCGTTCTGGCCGGCGCCGACGTGGGCGCAGCCATGGGCAGCGGCGCCGACGCCGCCATGGAGGCCGCCGATGTGGTCTTTATGAACTCGGAGATGTCCGCCATTCCGAAATCCATCGACGTGGCCCGTGCCACGCGGAACATCGCCTGGCAGAACGTAGGGATCGCCCTGGGGATCAAACTGATCGTCATGGTCCTGGGGCTGTGCGGATTCGCGAATATGTGGGTCGCCGTGTTTGCGGACACGGGCGTCTCCCTGATCTGCCTTCTGAACTCATTCCGGCTTCTGTGGCGCAAATTCTGAACTGTATGCAAGAAGCGGGGCTTTCGACCGGATAGAGAAGTCGAAAGCCCCGCTGTTTTTGTATTTTTTTCTAAGCGCTGCGCACGGCGGCGTTCGCTGCGGCTCTGTCCGTCCCCAGGGCCGATGCCCGGACGGGCAAAACCACCTGAAAAACGGTCTCCTCCGGATTGGATCTGAGAAGAGTCAGCTGTCCCCCGTGCATGGCGACGATCTTTTCGGCGATGGCCAGTCCCAGTCCGTTGCCCTGGACGGTATGGGAGGTATCCCCCTGATAGAACTGATCGAAGATATGCTCCGCGGCGCCGGGCGGGACCGGATCTCCCTGATCGGACACGCTGCATTTAAGCCGGTCTCCCTCTTTCTCCAGCGTGACCGTGACCGTACCGCCGGGCCTTGAAAATTTCACGGCGTTGTCCAGCAGGTTCAGCCAGACTTCCGTCAGAAGCTCCTGGTTGCCCCATATGTACTGCTCCTCGCCTTCCAGCTGAAATTCCACGTCCTTGTCCATCCATTTCTCGGCGGTCTGGATCATGGCCAGCCGGATCTGCTCGCTGAGATTGAACTGCTCGCAGTCGGACAGAATGGACTGCTGGTCCACCTTGGACAGCATCAGGGCATTGGAGGACATCCTCGTCAGCCGCTCGCACTCCTGGATGATCACGTTCAGGTACTCCGAGCGCTCCTCGTCCGTCAGGTCCTGATTGTCCCGGAGCATCTTCGCGAATCCCTGGATCGACACGATCGGCGTCTTGAACTCGTGGGAAAAATTATTGATGAAGTCCTTCCGGAGCAGCTCCACGCTGTCCAGCTCCTCCGCCATGTGGTTGAATTCCCGCCGCAGGTGCCGGAACTCGTCCAGTCCCTCGACCTTCAGGCGTGTGCTGTAATCCCCGTCGGCGATCTTGTCCGCCGCGTCCACGATCTCCCGGATGGGCGTCAGGGGGAACCGGCTGATAATGGCCGTCAGCACGGCGCCGACCACCAGACTGACCACGCAGTAAATGACCAGCATCGTCTGCATCCGGAGAAATTCCCGCAGGACCCCGGTCCAGGCCAGAACGCATCCCACCAGAAACACGAAGGCCATGGAGATCAGCATAATGGCAAACACCACAAGCGCAAACACCATCGTCAGCTGGAACCGCCGGCGGGCCGTTTCACTCTTAAACATGACTCACCTCCGCCTTATATCCGATTCCCCGGACCGCGGTCAGCCTGAACTCAGGCCAGTCCTCAAACCGCTTGCGCAGCCGGTTGATATGGACGTTAACCGTGGTGTCGCCGGAATTGGATTCCATGCCCCAGATCTCGTCCATCAGCTGCAGCCGCGTAAAGATCCGGTTGGGATTGGACAGCAGCTTATACAGAAGATAAAACTCCTTCTGCGGCAGGGTCTGGGTCACCCCGTCCCGGGTGACAGTCAGGGCGTCGTAATCCAGCACGATCTTGCCCAGCCGGAGCTTGTGCTCGTTGACGATCTGGGCCCGGCGCAGCAGGGCCCGGATCCGCAGCAGCAGCTCCTCCTCGTTGACCGGCTTGACCATGTAGTCGTCGGTGCCCACGATAAAACCCTGGCACCTCTCCTCCGGCAGCTGCTTGGCCGTGACCATCAGGATGGGCGTGGTGTCCCCGCTCTCCCGCAGCTGCTGCGTAAATTCGAATCCGTCCATGACGGGCATCATGACATCCAGCACGATCAGGTCGATATGCTGGACCCCCAGCAGATCCATGGCCTCCACGCCGTTTCCGGCCAGGTAGACCTCGTATCCGCCGTTGGTCAGGACCGCTTTCATCAGCTTGGCGGTGCTTTTATCGTCCTCCGCCACCAGGATCTGAAACATGGTCCGTCCCCCCTTTCCGCCTTATCTGCGGATGATGTAATTTTCCTTTCTGGGTGCGCACTTCGGCTCCTCGCAGTCCCGGTATCCCAGGATGATATTGGCCACGCCCACGAAGTTCTCATTGAGGCCCCACTTCTCGCGCAGCTGCATGCCCTCCTCGGTCTCGAAGGTCTCCCGGGCGCGGAAAATAAAGCAGGAGTCCACGCACACGGAGTGGGCAGCGTTCAGGATATTGCCCGCCACCAGGATCCCGTCCTCGAAATAGGACGGGCACACCGTCTTGTCACTGAGGATGACCACCACGGTGGGCGCCCCGTAAAACGGGTCCATATTATTCATGCCGGCAGCCTGCGCGTTCAGTCTGGACAGGATCTCGATCTCCTCCGGATTCTGCACGCACACGATGACCGGCGACTGCAGGCCCGCCCCGGTGGGCGCATAGGTACCGGCCTTTAAAATGGCCTCCAGCTGCTCCTCGCCTACCTGCTCCTTCGAAAATTTCCGGATGCTGCGCCGGGTCTCCAGGCAGTCCAGTACCTCATTCGTCATAATATTCGTCCCTCCTGAAAGTTTATTTTCGGTTTATCCGCGGTTATTATACCGCCGGGTTTGAAAATTTTCAATGTCTTTTTTATTAACAGTTTATTCATATTTTCTTTTTGGCCGTTCACGGGGAGTTCACACAGTCTCGATAAAATAAAATCATCTTGGGGCGGAGGTGCTCGGTATGCTCGAGCTTCGAAACATCTGCAAACAGTATAAGACGGGTGATCTGGTCCAGCAGGCGCTGGACAATGTCTCCCTGTCCTTCCGGGACTGCGAGTTCGTGGCCGTCCTGGGACCCAGCGGATCCGGCAAGACGACCCTTCTGAACATGATCGGCGGCCTGGACCGGTACGACTCGGGCGACATGCTGATCAACGGCGTGTCCACCAAGGCCTATAAGGACCGGGACTGGGACACCTACCGGAATCACTCGGTGGGCTTTGTTTTTCAGAGCTATAACCTGATCTCCCATCAGTCCGTTCTTTCCAACGTGGAACTGGCCCTGACCCTGTCCGGCGTGTCCCGCTCGGAGCGCCGCAAGCGGGCTCTGGCCGCCCTGGAAAAGGTCGGGCTGGCGGAGCACCGAAACAAGCGGCCGAATCAGCTGTCCGGCGGCCAGATGCAGCGGGTGGCCATCGCCCGGGCACTGGTCAACGATCCGGAGATCCTGCTGGCCGACGAACCCACCGGGGCCCTGGACAGCGAGACCGGGATCCAGGTCATGGAGCTGCTGAAAGAGGTGGCCCAGGACCGTCTGGTCATTATGGTGACCCACAATGCGGAACTGGCCCATCAGTACGCCACGCGGATCGTGGGGCTGTCGGACGGCGCCATTACATCCGATTCCGACCCCCTGGTCGTGGAGGAGGAGCCCGCCGAAAAAGAGCCGGAGCATGTCCGGAAGTCCTCCATGTCCTTCCTGACGGCGCTGGGCCTGTCGTTCAACAATCTGCTGACCAAAAAGGGCCGGACCATCCTGATCGCGTTCGGCGGCAGCATCGGGATCATCGGCATCGCCCTGATCCTGTCCCTGTCCAGCGGCGTCAACAACTATATCGACGATCTGCAGCGATCGACCATGGCCTCCTACCCGGTGACCATATCCTCCTCCACCATGGATCTGACCAGTATGTTCTCCTCGGTCTCCTCCGAATTTATGAACGGGCCGGGCGAGGAGCCGGCGGAGGCGCGGGAAGACGGCGTCTATTCCGACAGCCGGGCGCTGGTCTTCCAGGAGACCATCACCTCCAGCGTGGTGGAAAACGACCTGACCGCCTTTAAGGCCTATCTGGACGACCCGGACAGCGAGATCAACAAGTACATCGGGGAAAACGGCGTGGTGTACGGCTACGACACCAAATTCGACGTGTATGTCCGGGACGAGGGCGGCAGCCCCCAGAACACCAGCCGGGATCTGGATGATTCCGACAGCGGCGGCGGGCTCATGTCTTTCTCCTCCGGAGGTTCCATGATGTCCATGCTGACCGGCTCCGGCGGAGATGAAGGCGCCGTGAATTTCTCGGAGCTGCTGCCGGGTTCGGGAGATAATCTGATCAGCGAGGTCGTAACGGACAGCTACGACGTCATCAGCGGCCGGTGGCCCGAATCCATGGACGAGGTGGTCCTGGTCGTGGACGATGACAACTCGGTGGATACCTCGGTCCTGTGCCAGCTGGGTCTGGTCACGGAAGACTGGTACAAGGAGACCAGAGACAAGATCGAGGACGGGGACAGCGAACCTGCGGAGCAGTTCCTGAACTATGACGAGGTGCTGGGCACGAAATACCTGCTGGTGACCTTCAGCGACTACTACGTTCAGGATGAAAAGGGCATATTCTACAACGTCTCCGACACGGTAAACGGCCTGAATGACCTGATGGATGAGGCGCTGGAACTGAGCATCGTCGGCGTGGTCCGGGCGAATGACGACGCGGCCACCAGCATCAGCACGGCCATCGGGTACACCAGCGCCCTGACCGAGTACATTATCAACCACTCCGACGAGTCCGCCGTCATCCAGGCCCAGGAGGCCGATCCCGAAATCAACGTGCTGACCGGCTGGGCCTTTGAGGCCGAGGACGACGCCGCCAAGGAGGAGGACGCGAAGGAGTATCTGTCCTCCCTGGGCGTCTCCGAAAAGGCGACCATGTATCAGATGATGCTGTACTACAGCTCGGTGTACATGGATCAGGCCGCGGATGAGGCGGCCGGCGAGGAAAATACGGATTACACCAACGATGAGACGGCCGCCACGATCGCGGCCAACATGAACGAAGCGGCAGCGGCGGGCCTGGCCGACGCGGCGGAGATGGATGAGGCCGCCATGGCCGAGGCACTGGACACCTGGCTGGCGGGGGATCCGGATCCGCAGTTCCTGCTGATGGTCTATGAGCAGTATATCGGGGCCGGCGACTACGAGGACAATTTAAGCGATTTCGGCAAGGTCAGCTTCGACGCCCCCTCCTCCATCAGCATCTACTCCGACACCTTCGAGGACAAGGATAAGATGGAGGAGTGCATCACGGAGTATAACCGCAGCGTGGACGAGGACAGCCAGATCACGTATACCGACTACATCGCGATCCTGACCAGTTCCATCACCACCATGGTGAACGTGGTCACCTACGTTCTGATCGCCTTCGTGGCCGTCTCCCTGATCGTCTCCTGCATCATGATCGCCATCATCACGCATATCTCCGTCATGGAACGGACCCGCGAGATCGGCATCCTGCGTGCGCTGGGTGCCAGCAAGGGGAATATCTCGGAGGTGTTCAACGCGGAGACGTTTATCATCGGCCTCTGTGCCGGCGTCGTGGGCGTGGGCATATCGGAGCTGCTGATCATACCGATCAACGCCCTGGTCCATACCCTGACCGGCGACAGCACCATCAACGCGGTGCTGCCCTGGTCTTCCGCCCTGATCCTGATCCTGATCAGCATCGTGATCACCCTGCTCAGCGGTCTGATCCCCGCCCGGAATGCGGCCCGGAAGGATCCCGTCACGGCCCTGCGGTCCGAGTAATTCCTCTGCAGCAGACAAACGGCTCCGGCTCGTTACGGCCGGAGCCTTTTTTTGAGCCCGGGCCCTTTTCCACGGCCTGCTCCGAAGCAGAGATATTTGGGAAAATGTTCTCAAATATCTCCTTTTTTGCGTTTTTTATATCTTTTTTGATAAGATTCTTGACTGAATTTAGATTTCCAGTACAATGCTTCCGTTTAGAAAAATCCCAGAATTTTCCTTTTTTCTCAGCGAGGACCCAGAAATGGAAAACGAAGAAAACAAAAGCGCGGACATCTCTCTCGGAAACCAGTCGGTGGGCAGGCTCCTGTTCCGGTATGCGTTCCCCAGTGCCCTGTCTCTCGTATGCAATGCGATCTACAATATCGTGGATCAGGTTTTTAACTGGAAAAAGATATTCCCGGCGGACGCCGTCCGGGACCCGGGGCCAGGAAACGGGTAACAAGTGCAGCGGAACCTTATTCCGGATAAGAAAATGCTCTCTTTATGTTGGCGGTGTTTTGCCGCCCGCACAAAGAGAGCATATTTTTTAAGTTTTTCTTATTTTTTAATGCCCAGACGCCGCATGAACGAGGAGAAGGCGCTCTCCCCCTCCTTCTTGTCCGCCCGGCGGTAGGGTGCCGCCAGCGGGGCCGCCCTCTGCATGAATTCATCCTGGCAGCTGAATTTCTCACCCTTGCTCTTGATCCGTTTGTAGGTCCCGTCGGAGGTCAGCAAGCGGGCCTTCACGTTGTCCTTCTCCAGCATGCTGATGATCAGCATCATCCGCTCATGGACATGCGGGTCCAGGATGGGGCAGGCCACCTCCACCCGGCGTTCCATATTCCGGGTCATGAAATCGGCGGAGGCGATGTACACCTTGGCGTCCTCTCCTTTTCCGAAACAGTAGATCCGGCTGTGCTCCAGAAAACGGCCCACGATGGAGAACACCCGGATGTTCTCGGTGAATCCCTTCAGGCCCGGCAGCAGGCAGCAGATGCCGCGCACGTTCATGACCACTTCCACGCCGGCCCGGGACGCCTCCACCAGCTTGTCGATCAGCTTCCGGTCGGACAGGGAATTGAACTTCAGGAAGATATGTCCGTCCTTCCCCTTCCGGATCTCGTCGTCGATCATCTCGATGATCTCGTTCTGGATCCCGTTGGGCGAGACCAGCAGATTTTTGTATTTCCCCCGGTAATTGTCCGTGCCCAGGTTCTGGAACAGCCTGGCCACGTCCTCCCCGATCTCCTGGCTCGGCGTGATCAGGGACAGGTCGGTATACTGCTTGGCGGTCTTCTCGTGGTAATTGCCCGTGCCCACCTGGGTGATGTGCCGGATGCGGCCGCGCTCCCGCCGGGTGATCTGGCAGACCTTACAGTGGACCTTGATCCCCTCGGAGCCGTACAGGATGGTGCAGCCGGCGTTTCCGAGACGTTCGGCCCAGCGGATATTGTTCTGCTCGTCGAACCGGGCACGCAGTTCCATCAGCACCGTGACTTCCTTGCCGTTCTCCGCGGCGGCGCACAGGTAATCCCCGATCTTGGCCTGTTCCGCCATCCGGTAGATCGTGATCTTGATGGACAGAACGGCGGGGTCGGTGGCGGCCTCCGCGATCAGCCGGACAAAGGGGTCCATGGACTCGTACGGGAAGAACAGGAGTACGTCGTGGCGCAGCACCTGCGGGGTGACCCGCTCGCTCTCGGACAGATCCAGCGGGGTCCGGGGCGTGAACTGCGGGTAGGACAGCGCGGCGGCGCTGTCCGCCGGCAGGAGTTTTCCGATGGAGGACAGATAATTCAGGCGGATGGGGCTCCTGGTATAAAACACCTGCTCCTGCGTCAGCTTCAGGCGTCTGCACAGGGAACGGACCAGGTCCCCGTTGGCGGTCCCGGAGTTCCCCTGGACCTCCAGACGCACCGGCGCCAGCCGGGCGCGTTTTTTCACGACTTTCCTCATATGCTGCACGTAATCCGCGTCCAGGTCGTAGGTCTCGTCCTCCGGGGCCAGGTCGGCGTTCCGGGTGACCGACACGACGGTCTTGTCCGTAATGACGAACTGGTCGAAGACCTCATCCACATATTTCAGCAGGATCTCCTCGGTCATGATGAAGTGGACGCCCCGCTCTTTGAACTGATAGAAGGGCGGCAGTGAAGTCGGGACCGGCAGGATGCCCAGCATCTCCCGCTCCTCCTGGGCCAGATTGACCACGATGTACAGGCAGTCGTTGGCCAGGTGGGGGAACGGATGGTGGCTGTCCACCACCTGGGGGGACAGGATGGGCTGGATCTCGCTCTTGTACCAGGACCTGACTTTCTTCTTCTCCTTGCTGTCCAGCTCCTCATAACTGAGCCGGCAGATATTGACGGCCCGGCACCGGGCCTCCAGCTCGCCCATGACCTTGTCCCGCTGCTTGTACAGGGACTTGACGTCGGCATAGATCTTTTTCAGCTGCTCCTGGGGCGTCATGCCGGTCTTGTTGTCCTTGGGCGCCTCCCGGATCAGGGTCATATCGTGCAGCGATCCCACCCGGATCATAAAGAACTCCGTCAGGTTTTTTGTGAAAATAGAAGCAAAATTCAGGCGTTCCAGCAGCGGCGTGTTCTCGTCCCGGGCCTCCTCCAGCACGCGGTCGTCGAAGCGCAGCCAGGAAAGCTCCCGGTTCTGGGTATAACGGGTATCGTACTTCTTCTTCCCGTCCTTATCTTTCTTCTCCTCCCCGTCCTTTTCCTTTTCTTCCTTTCGGTCTTCCGGGCGGGTCTCCTCCTTGACCTCTTCCTTGACTTCCTCCCGGCGTTCGTGGATCTCCTCTTCTTCCTTCTTTTCCTCTTTTTTGCTGAGATCCTCGAAATCCGGGCCGAGGTCCGGCAGCTGGTCCGCGGCCATCGCCGCGGTCCCTTCGGTGGTCACCTCCGGAGCGGAGTTCCCGTCTTCCGGCCGCACCGTTCGGGCAGTTTCTTCATTTTTCTCCATATTCTGACTCCACCCTCAAAATTTTTTCATGCAGGTAGCCTTCCCGCACGCCGTATGTACTGATCATGATCTTCTGGGCGCCGCATTCACGGCAGATCGTATCCAGGATCTCCATGCCGGGCAGGATCGTGTGGATCCGGTCCGGCACGACTTTCAGCAGGATGTTCAGCTCCTTCCGGTCCATGTCCTGGAACCTCTTCATCAGCTTGTGGAGCTCCCCCATCGTCATCGTCTTGCAGGTCTCTGGCCGGTCGAATACAAAATTGGCCAGGTTACAGGCGGCCCGGGCCGTGCCGCCGACGCCGCATACGGTGGAGGCGCTTCCGGGATCGCACTTTTCCTTCTCAAACTGGCGGCTGACCTCGCCGCGGATCGCCTCCCGCTCTTTCTCCGTCGGGAACAGGCCCTCCACGAACCGGTTGAACATGGTCAGCGATCCCACGGGCATACTCTTGGCGGAAGAGACCATTTTATTCTCGAATTCCACCAGTTCCGTCGAGCCGCCGCCGATATCCACCATCAGCCCGGAGGACCGGTGCAGATCCTGCATGGCGCCGCGGAAAGCCAGAAGGCCCTCCTCCCTGCCGGACAGCACGTCCACCTGGATGCCGGTCTCCTTTTTGACGGCCTTGACCACTTCCTTCGTGTTATCCACGTTCCGCAGAGAAGCGGTGGCAAATACGTACATATCCCGGATATTCAGGTTGTCCAGCAGCGAGCGGTAATTCAGCAGAGTCCTGCATACAATCTCCACGCCCTGGCGGCTCAGGCTGCCGTCTTCCACATAGCTGGCCAGGCCCGCCATGACTTTCCGGTTCATCAGCCGCTGATAGGCTCTGCCTTCGCACCGGTAGATGGACAGGCGGACCGTATTGGATCCCAGATCCACGACGCCACAGATCACTGCCTTCTCTCCTCCCTGAAGCGGGCCCGGATCTTCCGGTTCCCGTTTCGATCTCACACCCTTATTATACCCCGTCCGGCCGAAATGGGCAACTGAAATTTGCCGGCGGGCAAAAAAAGAGGCCGCATCAGGATCTCCCCGATGCAGCCCCCGATTTTAAAATTTTAGGAAGGACTGACCCAGTTCAGCGGGTTATATGCCGTTCCGTTGATCCGGATCTCGAAGTGACAGTGCGGCCCGGTGGCGTTGCCGGTCTGTCCGACCAGCGCGATGACGTCGCCCTGATTCACATACTGACCGACACTGCACAGGATCTTGGAGCAGTGCGCATAGTAGGTCTGGTAGCCGTCGGTGTGGTCGATAATGACCAGCAGTCCGTAGGTACCCATCGTACCGGTGTAGGAAACCGTGCCGCTCTCAGATGCGTGGATGTTGGTTCCCTGCGGTGAATAGATATCCGTGCCGTAGTGCATGGAGCCGTTCCGCATTCCGTAATTGGAAGAGATCGTGCCGCCGTATACCGGCCAGATGAAGTTCAGCGTTCCGTTATTTGTGGAGGGCGTCGCTGTCGTTTCGCTGCTGCTGCTGGAGCTGCTGCTCGAAGAAGAGGATGACGCATCTCCGTTCGTGATGGTGATGTACTGGGCGCTGACATATCCTTCATAACCCATGTAGCTGGTCTTGTACCAGCCGTTCTCCTCGCCGGTCAGGGTCAGATACGTATTATAGGGGATGCAGCACTTCACGCTGGTGCTGGTGCTGGCACCGGACCGCAGGTTCAGACCGGCGGTAGCGTTCACAACACCGGTAGCCGGGAAATCAATCCCGGACGTCGACACGGAACTGCTGGAAGCTTCGGTGCTTGGTGTTGCCTCGGCGGGAGCGGTCTCTTCCGCCACCACAGGCTCCTCGTACTCGACCTCATCGGTGGAGATCGCTACGCCGAGCACAGCGGTCTCATAGGTCTGTTCAGGCTCCTCGGGTTCTGCCGGTGTCTCTTCCACGACCGGTTCGGGCTCCGCTGCCACTTCCTCAACGACAGGTTCGGGCTCCGCCACCTCTTCCTCAACAGGTTCGGCAACTTCCTCAACGGGCTCCTCGGCCACAGGCTCCTCAATCACAGGCTCCTCGACCACAGGCTCCTCAGACACTTCCTCAACAGGCTCCTCAACGACAGGTTCCGGCTCCTCTTCGGGGATCTCCTGAACCACGGAGACGGGCTCATAGACTTCCTCTTCCACCGGAGCAGGTTCCTCTTCCACAGGTTCCTCGACGACCACTTCGACCTCTTCTGCTTCCTCCACTTCCTCGGGCTGAAGCACGATGATGTCCTTGTCGGCGGCCAGACTGGCGGAACCGTTATCCCCTTCAGTCGCGGCGACCACAGAGGCCAGGAGGCTGTCATCCTCAGGCGCCTGGCTGCCCAGCGTCATGGCACATCCGCCGACGGCCAGGGAGCAGCAGCACATGACCGCCACAACGGCCACGGGCGCCTTCTTGGCGATCCTGCGTCCTTTCTTCCCGGACTCACCGGTGATTTCAGAGTTGACTCTGTGTCCACTGTATCGACTCATGTTAAGCATCTCCCTCACAATTTTCCCGCCAGCGCACGTTCCAGCCAGACGGCCGCAACGTCCATCGCCGCGTAGAGACTGTCTTTTTCTGTCTTTTTCGCAACCCGGTCCCTGGATCTGAGATCCGGATCGGTCAGCTGAAGCTGTACCGAAACCCGGGTGGCCAGTGTCATATCATCCTTCGGCTCTTTTTCCAGCACCTGCATCATGATGATATACTTGTCGGCCATGCTCCCGTAGTAGATCAGGTCATCCTTGCGGCGCAGAGGGTGTCCCTTATATACCAGGTCATCGGTTTTCTCGGCTTTCTCAGCTTTCTCAGCTTTCCCGGCCATTTCGTGACCTCCCCCGTGCCGCCGGTGCCCGGTCCGTATCTCCGGGAACCGCAAAATTTATCTTATTTCGTAACCATCGTTACCAAATTGTAACATGTCTTCCGGATCATGTCAACCCCCATTTTTTATCCCGGATTTCCTGCCCCAAAGCCTGCTCCGGCGCGTATTCCCTGCTTTCCGGACCGGAATCTGAACAGATTTTTCAATTCGCGGACCGGGACGCGATTTCGGCCGTACGTATTGACTAGAGACGCAATAAGTATTAAAATAGGAAAAACGTATTTGGAATCTTTCCGTTATTTTTCGAAACCGAAGCGCCGGTTTTTTGTACCTGGTTTGTAACTGCCGTGTTACATGTCCCGGCAGGAATCCGGCGGGCCTTTTTTAGGCATGCGATTTTTTAACAGGAGGATTCGGACAGCTCTCTGTCCGACAGGCGCGATGCCCCCGTCCCGGGAAAAGGGCAGGGCGCCTGAAGGTGTTTAAAGTATGAAAGGAATCATTCTTGCGGCCGGGAAAGGGACCCGGCTGTATCCCATGACCTACCCGATCTGCAAGCCGCTGCTTCCCGTATTCGACAAGCCCATGATCTACTACCCCCTGGGTGCCCTGATCCAGGCCGGGATCCGGGACATTCTGATCATCGTGCCCCCGGAGGGCCTGCAGAACGCTTTCGAGTCGGCTCTCGGGGACGGTTCCCAGTTCGGGGTGCATATCTCCTATATGGAGCAGCCCGAGGCCAGGGGCATCGCCGACGCACTGATCCTGGGCGCGGACTTCTTCCGCGGCGACCAGGTCTGTCTGGCGCTGGGTGACAATATCTTCTACTCCCCGGATCTCAGCGAGCGCCTGATGAAGGCCGCCAGCCAGAACGACGGTGCCACCGTGTTCGGGTACTGGGTGGAGGATCCCCGTCCCTTCGGGGTGGTGGAATTCGACGATGACTGCAACGTGGTCTCCCTGGAGGAAAAGCCGGAAAATCCGAAATCCAACTACGTGGTGCCCGGTCTGTATTTCTACGACGAGCACGCCGCCGAGATCGCGTCCGGCCTGACCCCCTCCGCCCGGGGCGAGCTGGAGATCACGGATGTCAACAAGGAATATCTGAAACAGGGCAAGCTGAAAGTCGTGCCCCTTGAAAAGGGCTGCACCTGGTACGACGCCGGAAACGCAGTCAGCCTGCTGGACGCGGCCACGGAGATCCACCGTCTGCAGCAGGAGAACGATATGCTGATCGGGTGCATCGAAGAGACCGCCTGGCGCCAGGGCTTTATCACCGACGAGGAGAAGGATGCCCTGGCGGATAAGATGAAACAGAACTACTACGGCCAGTATCTTCTGAATCTGAAGAAGGACGAGGATCCGGAATAGGAAAAGGAGAACCCCGATGGCGAGCAGAAAAAAACGCGATATGACCCTGTATGAACTGATCATGAAACTGAAGTCCCCGGAGGAGTGCTGCCGGTTCTTCCAGGACCTGTGCACTCCCGAGGAACTGCGGGCCATGGAACAGCGTCTGGAGGTGGCCCTGTGCCTGAACAAGGGCATGGTCTATCAGGAAATCCTGAATCAGACCGGCGTCAGCAGCGCCACCGTCAGCCGGGTGCGCCGCTCCACCCTGGACGACGGGGACGGCGGCGTCATGCGGGAAGTCCTCCAGCGGGAGATGCCCGACGATTAGATCCGCGGAGAGGGGAAACGCCTCTCTCCTTTTTTGCTTTTTCCCCTAATTACGCACGGTAAGGAGCGCCGGTCTTGAGAAGAAGATTTCACATTTTCAACAGAAGAATGCTGTCCAACCTGATGATCGTCCTGATCGGCATCCTTTTCTTCCTTTTTCTGTCCCATCTGGACGACGTCGGCAGGGTCCTCGGGGATTTCTTCAGTATCATATCCCCCTTCCTGTGGGGTATCTTTATTGCCTATCTTCTGAATACGCCCACGCAGTTCTTCATGCGGAAGGTCTACAAAAAGTTCCGCTTTAAACGGGCCTTCTCCATCACGACGGTCTACCTGATCGCCCTGATCCTGATTGCCATCATCGCGGCCCTGATCGTGCCGCAGGTCATCAACAGTGCGGTGACGCTTGTCAACAATCTTCCTATTTATATGAATAACCTGGACACCATGATCACGAACCTGACGGATACGCTGGGCATCACATGGAATCCGGACGAACTGCTGAACTCCTATGAGAGACTGCTGGATTCGGCGTTCAATCTCCTCACCACCGAGCTTCCCAATGTGCTGACTTACGGCATCAGCGTCGGCAGCAGCATCATATCCATCATTATCGCCATCATCGCCTCGATCTACATGCTGTCCGGAAAGGACCGGCTGGTTCATCAGATCAAGGCCATGCTGTACGCGATCTTCCCCACCCGGCGGGTCCACAACTTTCTGGTGGTCTGCCGGCAGAGCGACCGGATCTTCATCGGATTCGTCAACGGCAAGCTGATCGACAGCGCCATCGTCGGATGCCTGTGCGCGATCCTGTGCCTGATCCTGCAGATCCCCATGGTGCCCCTGATCAGCGTGGTCATCGGCGTCACGAATATCATCCCCTTCTTCGGTCCGTTTATCGGCGCCATCCCGTCCATCCTGATCCTGCTGATGATCGATCCCTGGGCCGCCCTGCGGTTCGCCATCATGATC
>JAJQAH010000100.1:0-1099 GCA_021203885.1 Oscillospiraceae bacterium
GGGGCCTCCTCCGCCGGCTGCTCCTGAACCGGCTGCTCCTCCGCACCCTCTGCCGGCGGCTCGTCCTCCGCGTACACGGGGATCCAAAGCGCCGTCAGGGCCAGAAGGCATAAAAGAGCTGAAAGAATCTTTTTCATGGCGCGCCTGCCTTTCCGTCTCTGGGGGTGACGGTCAGGATACTGCCCCGGGCCATGTCCCGGCCCTCCTCCTTCCCGGTCACCCGGGCCTTGCACCGGTCGCCCCGGGCGATCTGGCCCTTAAAGCGGCCGGGCAGCCGGCAGTGGCACACCGCCCTGGCGTCCAGGTATAAAAAGACGCCGCCGGCGCTGACGTGGGTGACGGTGCCCGTATAGATGCCGCCCTCCTTCACGTTTTTAAGAGCCTCCCTGGCAGGGTCCTTGCCCGCCCGCTTGACGGAGGCCTCCACCTGAACGCCGGTATCGGGGTCCCGGGTAATTTTCAGGATGCGGACCACCACCCGCTGGCCGGGAGAAAAACGGTCCTCCGCCCGGTCCAGATAGTCGTAGCTCAGCTCCCCCATGCGGATCAGGGTCTCCGCACCGAAGATCTCCGCCGTGATCCCCCGGGGACCCGCCGCCATGACCCGGGCCTCCGCCAGGCCGCCGGCCCGGATGCCGGGTCCCTCCTCGTCCTCCGTCTTAAAGGATCTTTGGCGGATCTCCATGGCGGCCAGGCGGCTGGCGATGTTCGCCCGCCGCTCCCGGTCGGTTTTTTGGACGATGAAGTCAACCTCCGCACCCAGCCGCCGGTCGATCTCCCGGCGCCGCCGGGCGGCCGCTCTTTCGGGGGTCTCTTCCGTACCGCGGAGCTTTATAAACTCCCCGGACGGGATCTCCACCCGGAAGCCGCCGTAGTAGATGACGGCCACATAGTCCTCCCCGACCGGCTCCACCGCCTGCACCGTGCCGGTCAGGATCTTCCCGGACCGCTCGGACTCATACAGGTCCCTTAAAAAGCCCTCCCGGGCCTCGCTCTCCGCCATGCCCGCGAAGGCCGGCGCCCCCGGGTCAATGGACCACACCCGGCCGGGCTCACCCGCCGGCGCGGCGTTTTCACGCATCTCTTCCGTTTTTTCATC
>JAJQAH010000100.1:1199-3134 GCA_021203885.1 Oscillospiraceae bacterium
CTCTCCTTTCCATTCATTCAGATTCTGCCCCCGTCTATCTCCCTGGGGGCTTTTTTAAGCTCTGCTCTTTCTACCGTCTTTTCTTCCGTCGGCGCCTGAGCGGCATTGCCCGCCGCCGCCGAACGGGCCCGGACGGGCACATAGTCCGCAACGTTCTCCCGGACGATCTTTTTCGACATGGGATGTTTCGTATAGTCAAATTTCTCCGCTTTCAGGACGTTTCTGCCCCGGATGAAGATCAGAAGATCTTCAGGGTCCAGACGCAGGATCTCGTCGGGCATCAGAAGGCGGCGGGAGGTGCCGGAGGAGGACTCCCGGTAGCCCGGAAAAGAGCCCCCCAGGGGTCCGGAGCGCTTCTGGCGGGAGACGGACGTCGTCTCCCCCCCCAGGCTTCCGGAACGCTCGGAGAAGTACTTCGCCGTCACGTCCGCGTCGGTGGTGCCCAGCAGCAGCTGGATATCGCAGTTTCCTATGATCTCCGCCCACAGGCCGTTTCCGTAGCGGTTCTGCAGCTGGCTTAAACTCTGCACGGCCAGCATGACCCGGATATCCCGGGACCTTACGGTACTCAGCGCCCGGGCGAAGTCGCTGCCGTCCTCCGACGCGCCGATGCGGCCTATGTTGTTAAACTCATCCAGGATCAGATTGACGGGCACCCGGCATCTCCCCTCCGGAGACGCGTCCGCCGTGCGCACCAGGTCTATAAACAAAAAGGTGAAGAACAGGGAGGATAAAAAGGCCATGGTGGCGTCCTGGTCGCTGAGGATCACGAAGTAGGCGCATTTTTCCCGCCCCGGCGCAGACAGGTCTATGTCCGAGGACGACACCAGGTACCGGGCGCCCCGCTCCTGCAGCACCTGCAGGCGGGTGCCGAGGCCCGTCACGTAATTGGCCTGCACGTTCTTGGCCGACTTGGCGAACAGGTTCCAGGATGGAAGGGCCGGGTGGTTTTTGGGAAGGCCCGAAAAAAGCGACTGCAGGGACGTGACGCTGCTGCGCACCAGGGCCATATACACGGTGCCCAGGTTCTTTCTGGCCCGGTCCAGATTCGGCTCGTTGGCCACGTACAGCACCAGCGCCTTTAAAAGGTTGGCCTCCCCGTTGTCCCAGAAGGGATCGCTGCGGCCGGTGCCGGTATTCCGGATAATGACGCCCGTCAGGATCTGGGCCGCCAGGGGATCTCCCGCCAGCACGTCGTCCATGCAGTTCCAGCCGTCGCTGTTTCTGGGCGACACCAGATCGAAGACCCGCACGGTGTAGCCGGCGTCCCGATACAGCTTCGCGGTGTCGGCGTACAGCTCCCCCTTGGGGTCCGTCACCACCACCGACTCGTTCCGTCGTATGATCTGAAAAAGGGCGTTCCGGATGACCGCCCGGGACTTCATGGTGCCGCTGGCCCCTATGACCGCCGCGTGGCGGTTTAAGGGCGTGTCACCGGGAAGGCAGTAGACCCGCCCGTCCCCCGGCCGGGTGCCCAGGATCATCTCGTCCGTGTCGGAAACAAACGACAGGTTCAGCACCTGCCGGCGCTCCGCCTCGCTCATCCACCCGGCGGTGCCGTACACGCCGGTGCCGGCGGGGGTAAAGCGGCCTGCGCCTTTTATTTTCTCTCTCCTGCGCCTTAGAAAATACCCCGCCGCGAGACAAAGCGCCAGCAGGATCATGACAAAGATGCCGGCCCCCGCGGGGGTGACCGCTTCCCTCAAACAGATAAAAGGCGAAAACGACACAGCCGGCGTCTCCTCCCCGGTCAGCACGCCGGCGCCGGCGGCGCTGCGGACCTGGGACAAAAGCCCCGCCAGATACAGGCAGGCTGCCAGGCACACGGCGCCGAAAGCTATGACCGCCGGCAGGATCCTTCTTTTCATCCGTCCTCCGCCTCCTCTTTTCCGGCCCGCTCCTCCGCCCGGCGCTGATTCAGAATCGCCTCCAGCA
>JAJQAH010000061.1 GCA_021203885.1 Oscillospiraceae bacterium
AATTCCTTTCCCTAAAGGATCGGAAGCTCGCGACTTTAGTCGTGAGAGGCTTCACTTTTTTTCGTTTTCGCACTAAAATATCCATTGTGCCGCGGCCGGGTACAGCCGGCACGCAGATTGATCAGATATTATGGGAAGGAAGGCCCGCGATGGCCCGTGTTTTCGGCGCCTCGCGGCAGAATAAAAATATGAAAAATATGAAAAGAATATTTGCACTTTTTTTGATTCTGGCTCTGTCCGTGACGGCCCTGGCCGCCTGCGGGGGAGAGGAGACGGCGGAGAGCACAGCGTCCGGCGCCGCCGCGGGGACAAGCGCTTCCGCGGAGACGGATGAAAAGTCCACGGCCGGTACGTCCAAAGAAACAACTTCGTCCAAAGAGACGGAATCCTCCAAGATCACGACATCGGCCAAGGAATCGGAAACGACGGACGATGCGGAGACGGCCAGTGCGGGAACGTCGGCCAGGACGTCCTCATCCACCACGTCCAGTTCTAAGAAAACGACCGTCACCACTTCGGGGACTGCCGTGGACAGCGGAAGCTGCGGTGATGATCTCGAGTGGACGCTGTACAGCGGCGGAACGCTGGAGGTCAGCGGCAGCGGGGAGATGGAAGCATTCCTCGGGCCGGACAGATCTCCCTGGCACGACAGCGTCTCCGACATTGAGGGCGTTCTGATCGGGGAGGGCGTGACCGAGATCTCCATGTACGCCTTTGCCGGATGCGAGGAACTGACGGAGGTTTCTCTGCCCGATTCCCTCCGCTCGATCCACGATTCCGCCTTCAGGGACTGCATCAGCCTGGAGAGCATTACGATCCCGTCCGGCGTGACGGAACTGGGCAGCATGGTCTTCAACGGATGCGAGGAGCTGACCAGCGTGACCTTTGAGGGAAGCGCGCCGGAATTCGGCGGATCGGTCTTCCTGTACGATACCCTGACCGTCTATTATCCGGAGGGTGAATCCGGCTGGAATTCCGATGTCATGCAGCTTTACGGGGCGGCCGATATCACCTGGAAGGCCGACTGAGCCTTACCTGAAAATTCTGAAAAAAAAGGATCCGGGACCGTTATATAACGATCCCGGATCCGATTATTTTTGTTTGGAGATTCGGCCAAGTCAGCCTTCGATGGGAATGTTGTGTTTCTCCTCGATGGCGGGAGCCTCTTCTTTTTCTTTCTTGGGCACATCCACATGCAGGACACCGTTCTCATATTTCGCTTTTATGTCCTCTTCGGTGACATCGTTGCCCACGTAGAAACTCCTGCTGCGGGTCCCCACATAGCGCTCCTGACGGATCAGGACACCCTTGTCGTCCTTTTCCTCCTTGTTGCTCTCGGAAGAAGCGGTGATGGTCAGATACCCGTCGTTCAGGTTGACCTCGATGTTGTCCTTGTCATAGCCGGGCAGCTCGACGGCCAGATCATATCCGGTATCGGACTCCTTGACATCCGTGTGCATGGTCTGCGGGGAGATCATCGGGGGCTGTGCAGAGCGCCTCGCCTGCACTTCCACGCGCCTCGGGAAATTAAAAAACTCATCGAATAAATTTTCTCCAAAAAATCCGTTCATATACATGATGCATTCCTCCTTATCGGACGCTCCATTTTCCGCGTCCTTTTTTTATGGTCTTATTCTAGCATAAAAATTAGCACTCGTCAAGTGCGAGTGCTAATTGTTTACAAACTGTTCATAATGAATTTTTTGGGAATGGAAAAGACTGAGATCTCAGGTTTCTGCGAAATCGGAGTTGTCGATTTCCTCCTTCGCTTCCTGCAGGATTCCGGGCACGTCGGCGCCGATGATGTCCAGATTTTCGGCTTTGAAGAAGTAGATCTGCGGAATGTGGTAGAAGGTCTCCGCCAGGGCACTTATATAGCCGAATCCCAGATGGGGGTCCATGATGGGACCGCCGGCGGAAGTGACATAGATTAGTTTCCGAGCCTTGCAGAGCCCGGAGGGGATGCCTTCCTCCGTATAATAAAAGGTGATGCCGTTGACGGTGACCGATTCCATATAGACCTTCAGCATGGAGGGGAAGGACAGATCCCAGAAGGGCGCCGCGATGACGACGATGTCCGCCGCGGCGAACTGCCGCGCGTAGCGCAGGATCGGGGCGGTCAGGTCGTCGTTCTGTATGGCCTCATCCCGCATTTCCGCCATGTCGGCCGTCAGGGGATGGATATCCTCCCGGGTCAGATTCACTTCCTCCACGTTGCCCGTCAGTTTAGACAGCACATGCTCAGCCAGGACCAGTGTTCTGGATTCCGGACGGCCGCATGCGTTGACGAATAAAATGTTTTTTTCGCTACTCATAATCTTTTGATCCTGCCGGCCGGGCCGGGCACGGATCTTCCCCCCTTATTATTTTCCTTCTGCGGGCGTTCACCGCTGCAGTCTTATTATACACAGCGGATCAGGAAACATCAAGAAAAAACCGGGATATCCGAACGGATATCCCGGTCAGGATCCGAAAAGGGGGGATTACTTCAGCTCGACGGTGCCGCCGGCCTCCTCGATCTTTCCTTTCATTTCCTCGGCGTCATCCTTGCCCACCGCTTCCTTGACGGTTGCGGGAGCTCCCTCGACCAGAGCCTTGGCGTCGGCCAGGCCCAGACCGGTGATCTCACGGACAGCTTTGATGACTTTGATCTTCTGATCGCCGAAGCCGGTCAGGACCACATCGTATTCGCTCTTCTCTTCCTCGGCGGGTGCGGCTGCACCGGCTGCTCCGCCGGCTGCGGGCGCTGCCATAGCGGCGGCGGAAACGCCGAACTCTTCTTCCAGAGCGTGGACAAGATCATTCAGATCCAGAACGCTGAGATTCTTGATTTCCTCAATGAGGGCAGTTGTTTTTTCAGAAGCCATGATTTTTTACCTCCAGTTTTCAAAATTGAACCGCGAAGCGGTGTTTTTTCGCCGTGCGCTGGCGGCGAATGTTTTAAAAAAATGTACTGTGTTGTTCCGCTCATTCAGCGGCGGGAGTTTCTTCGGCTGCGGGCGTTTCTTCAGCGGCAGAAGCCTCTTCAGCGGCAGGAGCCTCTTCAGCGGCAGGAGCCTCTTCAGCGGCAGGAGCCTCTTCAGCGGCAGGA
>JAJQAH010000098.1 GCA_021203885.1 Oscillospiraceae bacterium
ATCCGAAACCCAGGATGGAGAGCGGCTGTCCCTTTCTGTTGTTACGATAGTTCACGGATTCACTTCCCCCGACCTGAAAGGATTGGATTTCTATTCTGCGCTCGGGATGACAGGGCTTGAAAATATGTTCTCAATATATCAGCCCGCTAAGCTGCTCGCTCTCGATATCCAGTATGTCGTCAAACGGGATCCTCGTGCCGTCCCTCAGAGCCATGACTCTCTCGAACTCATCCAGGCGGCTGAGAATCCCCGTCACGGTGATCGATGAACCGCCGCTTTTCTTCTCATCCGGCACGAAGTAGGTGACTGTTACTTCCGGATCCTCGCTGATGATCTCTTTCAGCAGCTGCTGTTTCATATTCAGCATGTCCTGAGACTGCTCATCCAGCTCCGGCTTCGCTTCCGTGACCCGGCTTTCTTCTTCGATCTTCTCCTTAAAGCCGGTCAGTGCCGCGAACGGAATGAACTGGGCGGCCCGGTCCCGCACCGGCATCTGCGGTCTCGTTTCCGACACATGATGCGGCATATCGATTATATCATCATATTTGCTGCTCATGCCCTGTGGCCTCCGATCTGCTCGTTACGGTTTCTGCCCGTGGCGCCTTCCTCAAAATTCATGCCTTTGAGCACCGCATTCTTTCCGAACTGTTTTTTAATGGTCAGCAGAGCTTCCTGCATATTCCGTTCCTTTTCCTGTTCGGCTTTTTCTTCAGCCTCCCTTTCAGGATCGGCGAAGAGATCGATCTGATCGTACGCTGCATCCTCCGTCTGAGAATGCTCGTCTATCACATGAAAGGCGGTAATATTCAGCCTCCGGATAAGAAGAGAAGGATCCACCAGCCGGTCAAAAAGCGAATCCGCGGCGGCCAGGATCTCTTTTGTGGATGATGTATGCGCCCTCAGATTGGATGTGCCGTGCGCCTGCCGGGGAATCTCCCGGTCATAGTGGTCGCTCATCGTTTCTCCGTGATATTGATTCTTCCGAGACGGGTCCGCCAGATTCTCCGCATCGTATCCCACCGTGATGCCGATCTGGTCCGTAACCAGGCGTTGGTTTACGAGATCCAGAGCCAGTGCGTCCGCCATTTCGCGAAGCACAAGTTTTGCTTCCCCATTTTTATAGGGACGCTGCAGGACCTGTCCCGAACTGATGCTGTTGTCGTCGGGTTTATACGCTTTTACATCCCGGATCGTGCAGGGCTCCCATCCCCATGCATGGT
Organism: Oscillospiraceae bacterium; assembly: GCA_021203885.1. Lineage (GTDB taxonomy): Bacteria > Bacillota > Clostridia > Oscillospirales > Oscillospiraceae > JAJPXI01. The sequence goes on from JAJQAH010000098.1 coordinate 1,221, forward strand.
CGATGAGAAGCTCCGCGTTCTTCCCGAACAGACGGTACAGCAGGTCCTCATCCCGAACAGAGCACCTGGCAATATCGCCCATGGTGTGAATTCCGTATTTTTCCAGCTTTCCCGCATACCCGCGGCCCACCCGCCAGAAATCGGTCAGAGGCATATGATCCCACAGCTTTTCCCGAAAACTTCTTTCATCCAGCTCAGCGATCCGGACGCCGTTCTGATCCGCAGGGATGTGCTTGGCCTCGATATCCATGGCGACCTTGCACAGGAACAGATTGGTTCCGATCCCGGCCGTGGCCGTGATACCCGTATTTGTGTATACATCCAGGATCATTTTCATGGCCAGATCCCGCGCGGTCAGCTTGTAGGTGTCCAGATAATCCGTCACATCCATAAAAACCTCGTCGATGGAATAGACGATCATATCTTCCGGCGCCACGTATTTTTCGAAAATACGATAGATCCGGGAGCTGTATTCCAGGTAGTACGCCATACGGGGAGGCGCAATGATAAAGTCGGCTTCCAGTTCCGGATGGGACTGCAGCTGCGAAAAAAAACAGGACGCCCCGGAAAACACATGGCCGGGTGCCCGGTCACGACGCAGGGCATTCACCTCTTTGATTTTCTGCCGGACCTCAAAAAGCCGTCCGCGTCCGGGGGCCCCGAAGGATTTGAGAGAAGGTGATACGGCCAGGCAGATCGTCTTGTCGGTCCGGCTCTCATCCGCCACCACAAGATTCGTGTCCAGCGGATCCAGATCCCTCTCCACACATTCCACGGAGGAATAGAAACTTTTCAGATCTATGGCGATATATGTCCGCTGCCTGGAAAAAGGAACGGTGTCTGACTGCATGGGAATCACGCCCGGGATCCCCCGCTGAGCAGATGCTTGATACGTGTCCGGAGGGCCTTTGGGTCTTCGGAATTTTTCTTTTCACGGCAGGAGGCGCCGCACCATCTGCAGTAATAGGCCATCCGGTCTTTTAATTCTCCGCAATTGGGGCAGACGACCAGATCGCTTTCTCCGGAATCTTTCAGCGTCCGGTGGCAGCATTTGACACAAAAAATCGTATTCTCTTCTTCACAAAACAGGGCGGGATCTTCATTCCCGCAATTCGCACATTTCATAAGAAAAATTCAGCGCGAAGACCCGCAGCCAGAGGCGGCGGCCGGCACCGCAGGCAACATCCGTTGTCTGTACCTCCCCTCAAGATTTTTAAAACACACAGTTAAACTCTGACCTCAATTATACTCTTTCCCCGTCTGAAAATCCATGAAGACCAAAGGGACATCCGGCCGTGAGCCGAATGTCCCTTGCAATGTTTTCCTGCTGTCAGTATCCTGCTTCAGTCGCGCCGTAGGAAGCCTGTTCATCAGTGAACCCGGCAGTTTCCAGCAGGCTGATCAACTCCTCACGGGAGGAAGCCGAACCGTCGCTGACATAACTTTCTGCTTTCTTGGCCGCCTGCTCGTTCCAGTCCGCCTCGCAGTTATCCGCCCCGCATGTGGCCTGTTCGGAGGTGAACCCGGAATATTCCAGCTGATGGATCAGCCCGCTGTATGAAAATGGCATCACTTCTAGATAATCTTTCGCTTTTATAACAGCCTGTTCATTCCAGTCAGCTCCGCAATGATCCGCGCCGTAAGTAGCGGCTTCGGTGGTGTACCCCTCAAATTCCAGCTGATCGATCAGGCCCTGATAGGAAAAAGCCATAATGCTTAAATAGGTATCGGCCTGATTCGCTGCGTCCTGGATGCTTGTTTTTTCAGTAGTTTCAGCTGCTGCCGAGACAGCGGTCATTTCCTGTGTTTCATTTTTTTCTTCTGAGCCGCAGGCGACCAGAGTAAAAATCAGGGC
>JAJQAH010000108.1 GCA_021203885.1 Oscillospiraceae bacterium
CGACCAGTGAGATCTACAGAGAGACCTTTGAGTCGCAGCAGAAAGGGGGTGACTTTGATGAATAGAGCGGGTGGAGGAAGAGCGACGAATATGTGGGGAACCACAAGACGGCTGCTTGGCTACCTGGGTGCGTTCAAGTGGCGTTTTATCATCGTGTGCGCCTGCATCGTGTTTTCCGCGATCGCGACGGCGATGGCCAGCCTGTTCATCCAATCCCTGATCGATGATTACATCACCCCGATGGTCACAGAGGGCAGCACGGATTTTTCCGGCTTGGCCATGTATTTGGTCCGCATGGCGGTCATATTCGGCATCGGTGTTTTCGCGGCACGGCTCTACAACTGGCTTATGGTGCGGATCGCGCAGGGCATTTTAAAAAAGGTGCGGGACGAGATGTTTGAACATATGCAAAAGCTGCCGATCCGGTATTTTGACAGTCACACCCACGGCGATGTGATGAGCCATTACACGAACGACACCGACACGCTCCGGCAGGCACTTTCCATGAGCATTCCGCAGATGTTAAACTCGGCCGTCACCGTGGTCGCCGTGTTTATTTCCATGCTTCTGGTCAGCTTCTGGCTGACACTGATCGTCATCGGATTTGTCGTGATCATCTTTTTCATTATCCGGGTGATCCTGCGCGGCAGCTCAAAATATTTTGTGAAACAGCAGAAGTCTCTCGCCGATGTCAACGGCTATGTCGAGGAGATGGTAAACGGCCAGAAGGTTGTCAAAGTGTTCTGCCACGAGGAGCAGGCCAAAGAAGGCTTTGATAAGGTAAATGATGAGCTGTATGAGAATGCGGCCACAGCGAACACTTACGTCAACATCCTGATGCCGATCATGAACAACATCGGCTTCCTGTTATATGTAGTCATCGCGATCGTGGGCGGCGCGCTCGGCATCGCCGGCGTGACGAACATGAGCCTGCGGGGGATCAGCACGATGACGCTCGGCTCCATCGCGTCGTTTTTGCAGTTGTCCCGTTCGTTTGTCAACCCGATCGCACAGATCTCGAACCAGTTCAACTTCCTGGTCATGGCGCTGGCCGGCGCGGAGCGGATCTTTACGCTGTTGGACGAGGAGGTCGAGCAGGATGGCGGCACCGCGACCATGGTCCGGATTCGATTCGACGAGGACGGCAACATGGTCGAATGCCCGGAGCGGACAAAGCACTGGGCGTGGAAAATCCCGCACGAGGATGGTACGTCCAAACTCGTCGAAATGCTGGGGGATGTGGAGTTTGAGCACGTGAACTTCGGCTACGATCCGGAGAAGCCGGTGCTCCACGACATCACACTGTACGCGAAACCGGGCCAGAAGGTGGCCTTCGTCGGCGCGACGGGTGCCGGCAAGACGACCATCACAAACCTGATCAACCGGTTTTACGATATCCAGGACGGATCGATCACCTACGACGGCATCGACATCAGTCAGATCGAGAAGCCGTCGCTGCGGCGGTCGCTCGGCATCGTTCTGCAGGATGTCAACCTGTTTACCGGCACGGTGATGGAGAACATCCGTTACGGCAAATTAGAGGCCACCGATGAGGACTGCATCGCGGCGGCGAAGCTGGCCAACGCGGACAGCTTTATCCGGATGCTGCCGCACGGGTATGACACCGTGCTTGAGGGCGACGGCAGCGGCCTTTCCCAAGGGCAGCGGCAGCTGATCTCGATCGCCCGGGCGGCGGTCGCGGATCCGCCGGTCATGATCCTCGATGAGGCGACTTCCTCCATCGACACACGGACCGAAGCCATCGTGCAGAGGGGGATGGACGCGCTCATGCAGGGACGGACCGTGTTCGTCATCGCGCACCGTCTGTCCACCATCATGAATTCCGATGTCATCATGGTGCTGGATCACGGGCGCATCATCGAGCGCGGCAGCCACGAGCAGCTGCTCGAACAGAAGGGAACCTATTATCAGCTTTACACCGGAAACGTAGAGACGGAGTAAAAGGCAGCAGGCGCTGCGCCTGGAAAGGAGAACGTGTATGAGATACCCGGACTTTTTAGAAAAAGGCGGCACGATCGGGTTTGTCGCGCCGTCCTACGGCTGCAACATCGAGCCGTATAAGAGCGCGTTTCAAAACGCGCTGGCGACATTTGAGAAAAAGGGCTATGTCACAGACTGCGGCCCGAACTGCTTCGCGGGCGAGGGCATCGGCATCAGCAATACGCCGGAACGCTGTGCGGCAGAGCTTATGGAATACTACCGCGGCAAAACATGCGATGTGCTTCTTTCCTGCGGCGGCGGCGAGCTGATGTGTGAGGATTTGGACTATCTGGATTTTGAGAAGCTCGCGCAGGCCGACCCGAAGTGGTACCTCGGCTATTCGGACAACACAAACATGACTTTTCTGCTGACAACGCTGTGCGACGTCGCCTCGCTTTACGGTCCCTGCGCGCCGGCGTTCGGCATGGAGCCATGGCATCCGGCCATCGAGGACGCGTTCCGCGTCCTGACCGGACAGTCACTTGCCGTGCACGGCTATGACAAATATGAAATTGAGAGTTTGAAGGATGAGGAACATCCGCTCGCGCCCTACAACCCCACCGAGCCCCGCGTTACGGTAAAGAAACCGGAGGGGGACATTCATATGGAGGGACGTCTGGTCGGCGGCTGTCTCGACGTGCTGGTCACTTATCCCGGGACAAAGTATGACAGGGTTACAGAGTTTGCGGAGAAATATCGGGAAGACGGTATTCTCTGGTTCCTCGAGTCCTGCGACCTCAACACAATGGGAATCCGCCGGGCGCTTTGGCAGTTGGAACAGGCGGGCTGGTTCCGAAACCTCGCGGGCTTCCTCATTGGCCGGCCGTTAAACGGGGAGGAGTTCCTCGGTCTCGACCGTTACGACGCCGTCACAGGCATCCTCGGAAAGTATGGGGTCCCGATCCTTATGGATCTCGACATCGGGCATCTTCCGCCGGCGATGCCGT
>JAJQAH010000048.1 GCA_021203885.1 Oscillospiraceae bacterium
GTCAAATTCTTATTCTATCCGAACAAGCCGAAAAAATAATCCCGGTCGGGAACAAAATGCGCGTCGAGAATACCAAAGGGAACCGTAGGACGGCCTTTATGACGGAATGAGACGGGCCGTCAGGATGCAATATCTTTACCTGATGAATATGGCACCTTTCCCCGACATGACAAATGCACCCGCGCTCTGCGGGTGCACCGTGTCCCTTATCTTCACATATCGTAATGACTGTTTTGTTGCCTACTATCTCGTGTTAGTCTTCGCCCGACTCCTGACTTGCCAGATAGTATTCATAGAGGTTCGGAACCCTATTGTTTTCAGCATTTGCAAGATCGAGCTTGCCTTCCGAAAGGTCGAACTCCTCAGATGCCTTGATGTCGTAGCTTCCCAGCTTTATCGTTACGTCGATCATGTCGTAGACCGTGCCAACGAGATAGATGCCGCCAATCCCGCTGACATCATCGTGTGTTATAACAAGAACGGCGTTGTTGAGAATCCCGTCCGTGATATCGTCGATGAAATCACTGTCTATCTCGAACGCCCAGTAATTGTCCGTGATGCCGAAGAGCGTCTCAACGTCAATCTCGTTTCCGGCGGAACCGGAGCAGCCGTCCATGGAGACTTGCACGCCGGAAACGTACCGCCCTATGTTAAGATAGTCGAGAAGATTTTGTACCTTCGACGTGTCTTCCGGCGCGTCCTCCTCAAGCTTCCGCACATCGTACACGTCGAAAAAATCAATAACTCCCGAAATCATGCTCCATACTGTCGAGTCTGTCCCAAGCATCCAGCCTATGGAGCTCTCGTTCACATCACTCGCGAAAAGTGCGTCCACGAACTCCGACGTCTCCCAGCATTTGTATGCCGGATTATCTTTATTGAGATCCTTCGCCTCAATTATTTTCCCGTCGTAGTACGTGAAACCTATAGTGGACGCCGTGGTTATGGGGAAAATATACATATACTTGCTTGCCTTCAAATCTCCGACGAAAGACACATAAAAATCGTCAAAGACGTCGCCTACGGTAATCACGACGTTGTCAATTTCGATGGAAATGTGTCCGAGTGCAGAAACAATCGACGTCAAATCTATATCTATGATAATTGTGCCGGCAGAGAACGTGTAATCGCTGTACAGCATGTCGGTCCATGTATCCATGGAGAATAGCCCGTTTATGTCAAGAACAGCCCCGATAAGGTCAGACACAAGCTGTTCCGCTTCAAGATTCACGTCGAACGATTCGGGGGAAACATGCGCCCCCTTGACCCCGGACGTGTCAAGCGTCATGTAGATGACAAGATCTACGGAAGGCACCGCGATGACAAGCTGCGTGAGCGTTATAACATAGTCTATTTCATCTGCCGAAATGTAATTCGGTTCCACATAGCAGTCGATGACCATGTAGAAATCCTCGCCGATGTATGAAACCTGTGCCGCTCCCTGACCGCTCCTGGGATACGTGTACGCGAGCCCGCCGTTCGTGTAATCGTCCTCGGTGTACTCGGGCATGACGAGGAATTCGCCGTATGCGGGAACATACGTGTCCTGGGCTTCGTCCTCGCCCATGAGAAGGGAGTCGCTGAGACTTATGCCGACTAATTTCCCTCCGAGAAGGTCGCCGAGCACTCCAAACATTGAAGTATTCGTACCGCTGAGCAGGTCTACGTACAGCGCTTCGTTCCCGTCGGCGTCGTTAAGCGTAAGTTTGATGTTCGTGTTTCCGTACACGTCGCAGACCAGAGTTATAAGCGACATGATATCAATATCGGAGTCGTCGTCGGAATCCATGAGCGAACTCAAATCCATGCTGTTTATGTCGATTGCCGCGTACATATATCCGTCAGCGTAGATGTCGCCGACCTGAACGGCTACGGTATAATACTCGCCTTCCGGAGAAAGCATTCCGCCTATTGCGCCGAGAAGAATGTCCGTGGCCTCGGGATTGTACGTGTATCCGCCTTCGTCGGGCTCAAGCTGGCCGTAATATTTGCCGAAATAATCGGTTGCCTCTTTCTTGACATCTTCCGGAATGGGTTCATAATCGTCCATGTCGGGATAACAGTACGTCGTGGTGGCGGATGTCTTGTTCTGAACGGTCATGCCCTTCTTCACCGTGGACTGCTCCTCGGTCTCAAGTTTGAGAATTCTGAAGTTAGCATCGAACGTGAAGGTCGCTTCTACTTTGGAAAATGCGGGGAACGTGGAAAGCCCGCCGTGGTTCTTCATTGAGTACTGATACCAGTAAACGGAATCGTCCGTGTCGAGAACGAATTTCTGCGTATACGTGCCGTCCGAATTCTTCTTAACATCTCCCGCTTCTTCCACGGTTTCATCGTTGATTACGAAGACGCTTATCTCGTCGGAGAAAAGTCCGTGGAGCCTGTAATAATCCTGTTCGAGAAGATAGGTGATGTCGTCGTCGGTCGTGCCCCATTCAACATCGTCGAACGTGTTCTTCTTGTTACTGGGTTTGGAACCGTCACGAAGGTAAACGCCCCTCTCCTCTTCTTCGCTTCCCTGCCTTCCCGTCACGAATAGAGCCTGGAAGGCCTCTTTGGAGAAAGCGGAGTAAGATTTCTGGTTCGTGAGCATGTACCCGTCTTTGAACCATTTATAGGTCCAAATCTGCTGGTCGTTTATTCCGCCCGCGGCCTTGGCCTCGCTGTCGGAAACGGCGGTCCATTCGGTCTGCTGTTCGAGAACGTATGCGATGTAGTTCACGTTGTTCGTGTTGCCGCTGCCGTCCATGGGGTCGGCGTTCTTGGGAGGCGCCACTTTCGTGAAATAACCCGGGGTTCCCTGAGCCTCGTCGTTGGTCTTCTTGCAGGCCACGCCGAAGCATAGACACACGCAGAGAACCACGGCTAAAACAGCCGCGATTATCCAGCGCATGCTCTTCCTATTAGAT
>JAJQAH010000067.1 GCA_021203885.1 Oscillospiraceae bacterium
CTTCGGAAGTGTCGACACCTAAGTTAGTGGATTTAGTACGTGTTGTTTTAACGATTATATAATTTTTATCGGAGGAGAAATATTCGCACGAGAAGAGGAGTAGGTGTACTTCGCCAGCTTGTGTACATAGGTAGTATTCTGCTTCTTTTTACCCATTATTAGTTTTTACTGTTTGGAAGTTTTGCGAGTCTACATCGTCAGCGTCAACGACGGTGTATATATCCTTTGAGAATATCACGTCGCCAGTATCGGGGTCGTCTTTACGGATAATAACTGTTTGGTTAGTGCCGTCTGAGCCAAGCCAGAGATTGAGACGGAGAACACTATCGGTGGCGAGGGTAAAATGCACGCCTGAGTCGACCGATAGGACGATAGCCGTATGGTCTGTATCGGCACTGTAAACCCAATCCCCGTAAACATATGCCTTGCCACGACCTGAAGAGACTTCCCCTAACTTTGTACCGTTTTCTATAAAAATGCCAGGAGCAATAACTACTCTGCTTTTAGTTGTAGTGGCGGTTAGGGACTTGCAGGTTATATCTTCACCGACGGCGGTGTAAGCGTAGGTAATTTCCTCTTCTGTTTTATTATCGATTGTCCACTCGTATGTTCCCGTGCCGACCTTTTCGTTGACAACATACACTTCGGACTGTTCGTAGTTGTGGGTCTGGTCGTTGATGGCAAATGCACCATCGGAGGTGTTGGTAGAGAAGTCCCCCTTGATGGTTATTGACGAGAACGCAGGGAGGTCAAAGGTGTATTTATTTTGATAATCGGTTTTAATCGTTCCGCTACTGAGTGTAGAGTTTTTATCGGAGGTGCTATAAACCTCGTACTTCTGGTGTAAATCATTAAGCACGTCAAAGTATTCCAGTGAGAGGTATACCAGCCTCAATTGTCCACTATCGGTGTGGATTTTGTACGTTTTGGCACTGGTGGCGGTATTAGTAAGCACAAGGGATACGAACGTTGGTGCAGTATCTTTGCTATCGACGAAGGTGGAAATAGTGGCTGTTTTTTCGTTACCTTCAGGGTCGGAAATAACGACCTTGTGGGACTCGCCCTCTACGTCGGTGGATAGGTAGAGTCCGAGACGGACGTGCGACTCTTTCGGAACGTCAAAGGTGAAGCCATAGTCAGAACCAAAGACTAACATGTGGAAATTACTATAATAATCGTCGATGGTGTACGAGCCATAAACTCCCGTACCATAAACCTTCACACCAGCTAACACCGTGTTCTCGCTGAGGAAAGCTCTTGTCGCTACTTCGATAGTATGTTCCGCAGTGGTATAGATTAGCTCGTCGCAGGTTACCTTTTCCCCTGCCGAGCCGAAAGCGTATGTAACTTTTTCGGCGGTAGGATTAGACAATTGCCACTCGAACGTGCCAGTACCTACAACCTCATCGATGAGGTAATTAGCTTGTGGCTCGGAGTAGTTGTGCGTCTTATCTTGTAGGACGAACCGCCCGTTGCTGGTGTTGGTGGTAAATACTCCCTTGACGGTGGTGTCTGTGAACGGTTGTACTTCGAAGGTTGTTTCGGTGGTATCCAAACAGCCAATTTCGAGGGTCTGTTGAACATCTATTTTCTTATTATCCTCTGTCTTGGTGCTATAAATCATATAGCGTTGGGAATCATCGTCGATAATGGCAAACGTCTCAATTGATAGATAGTGGAGGTGCGCCTGACCGCTTTCGGTATGGATGAAATAGTCAACGTCTGTGCCTGTATCGTTGGTTACTTGGAACGTGAACGATTCAGGTGCTATATCGTCGTCATCGATGAAAGTGGAAACGGTGGGTAGATTGGTAGAGGGGGCTGTGTCGTACCCCGTGCAGTACTGAATAGTTATATTGCCATCGTCTTTATTGTGTTTGGATAATCGCATATTGATACGAGCGATATAACCTTGCGGGATAGTGAATCTAAAGCCACTTTCCTTGCCAAAAACTATTGCGTCATATTGAGTATCGGCACGGCGCAAAGTAGCACCATAACCCTCTATTTTTATGTTATCACCTACGACTAAATCGGTGATTGTTGGATATGTATCGAGGTGTATTTCTTTGAATGTTTCCGTAACTATCAGCTCGTTGCAGTAGACCTCTTCATCCATAGAGCCGAAAGCATAAGTAACCGTTTCGGCGGTATCGTTGGAAATAGTCCACTCTTTATCACTGGCTGACCCTACGACCTCATCAATAAGGAACGCACCCATTGGCTCGGTGTAATGGTGCGTCTTGTCTTGCAGGGCGAAGCGTCCGTTAGTGGTGTTGCTTGAGAAGTCCCCTTTGATTAAACAGGACGAGAAGGGTTGAAGAGTAAACTCTTCGGTGCATCCCATAGGCAAGTTGCCAGAAACGTCCCAGCGATATGTTATCTGGGGATTTGTTACGCCTGTCCTTTCGTTGATAGTGTACTCTTGGCGGTCATTGCCATCCTTATCTATATCGTTTGAGTAGAGGGTTGTAGTTAGATAGAGGAGACGCAAGAAAGTGCCTTCGGTCTCGCTCTCGCTTTTGGTATGGATAAAATAGTCTAAGCCAATTTCGTCGGTGTTAGGATTTTTGAGTACAAAGACGTAGTGTTCGCTGGTGGCGTAATCTTCTTCGACGAAAGTGGAAACGGTGGCGGTGAAGCCATCTTCTGGTTCGGCTTCGCTGTTATCCTTTGAGATGACAAGGGTGTGCGACTCCCCTTCGGCGTTGGTTGACAGGTAGAGGGAAAGCACCATATTTGTTAGTGGTGGTACGTTAACCCTAAAGCCTGAGTTCTCACGGAACACGATGGCGGTGTGGTCGCTGGAGGAACGATATGAGCCAGAGCCATAAATAGAAACGTAGTCTGTTAGTTTTTTCCCTTCTTCGATGGTTATGTATGTATCTATGTAGGGG
>JAJQAH010000080.1 GCA_021203885.1 Oscillospiraceae bacterium
TTTCTTTCATTTTACCGAAATTTTTTGACATTTTACTTGCTATTTTGCAAGTTTATAATTATAATAATTCATGTAAAAAGAAATCAAAGAAAAACATATGCCCGGCACGGCGGCCGCCGCTTTTAAAAGGCCGGGCGGAGAAAGAGGGAGAAATTGTGAAAGAAATATCCACCATCGCGCAGGGGGTCCACGCGTCCACCACCCTGACGATCGATACCATGTTCAAGCAGATGAAGGCCGACGGGATCGACGTGATCGGCTTCGGTGCGGGGGAGCCGGATTTCAATACGCCGGAGCCCATCAAGGAGGCGGCCATCCGGGCCATCCACGAGAACAAGACCCGGTACACCCCGGTGGCCGGCGAGATGGAGCTGCGCCGGGCGGCCTGCAGCCGTCTGAAAGAGGACTGCGGTCTGGATTATGAGCCGTCACAGATCGTGGCGGCCAGCGGGGCCAAGCACAATGTGTATATCGCGCTGCAGACCCTGCTGAATCCGGGGGATGAGGTCATCCTGCCGGCGCCTTACTGGGTCAGCTATGAGGAGATGATCCGGATCGCCGGCGGCGTGCCTGTCATCGTGACCGCCACGGAGGACGCGCACTTCAAGATCAGCGCCGGGCAGCTGGAGGCCGCTATCACCCCGAAGACCAAGGCTATGATCCTGAACAACCCGTCCAATCCGACCGGCATGGTCTATACGAAAGAAGAGCTGGAGCCGCTGGCACGGGTCTGCGTGGAGAACGACCTGTATGTGATCTCCGACGAGATCTATTACGGCCTTGTTTACGACGGCCTCGAGTTTACGAGTTTCGCCAGTCTGGGGGACGACGTCAAGGAGCGGACGATCCTGGTCAACGGCGTGTCCAAGTCCTATGCCATGACCGGCTGGCGGATCGGGTATTCCGCCTCCAACAAGGAGCTGGCCAAAGTCATGTCCAACTACCTGAGCCATTCGACGTCGGCTCCGTCCTCCATCTCCCAGTGGGCGGCGATAGAGGCTCTTCACGGGCCCCAGGAACCGACCCGGGTCATGCGCGAGGAGTTCCAGGAGCGCCGCAACTACTTCATAGACCGGGTCGATCACATCGACGGGGTCAGCGCCCTGAAGCCGGAAGGCGCGTTCTACGTCATGATGAACATAGAACAGCAGATCGGACGGCAGTTCGGTTCCGTCACGGTCCGGAACTCGGACGACTTCGCCCAGGCGTTTCTGGATCAGGGCCGGGTGGCCGTGGTGCCCTGCACCGGGTTCGGCGCCCCGAATTTCCTGCGCTGGTCCTACGCCACGTCCATGGAGAACATCCGGATGGGACTGGACCGTCTGGAGAGGTTCCTGGCCGGGGAATGATGCCCGCCGCCGGAGAGGTCGAAAAAGCATGAAAAAAGGCAGATACGGCTTAAGTTGCCGTATCTGCCGTATTTTTTGGTTTCGGTTAAGAGGAGGGATCCAGGCTTTCGGCGACCAGATCCTCCATGCTGTACAGGCCGGGCCCTTTTCCGGCCAGGAACTTGGCGGCCCGGACCGCACCGCTGGCGAAGATCTCCCGGGAAGATGCGTGGTGGCTCAGAGAGATCACCTCGTCCCGGCCGCAGAAGAGCACCTCGTGATCCCCCACGATCGTTCCGCCGCGTACGGAGGAGATCCCGATCTCACGGGGATCTCTCGCCTGGCGCTTCTCGCTGCGGCCGAACGTGCAGACCGTGTCGTCCCGGCCGGACGCCGACGCGGCGGCCTCGGCCAGCATCAGGGCGGTCCCGCTGGGCGCATCCAGCTTCCGGTTGTGATGGCGCTCCACGATCTCGATATCGTAGCCGTCCAGCAGCGGAGCCGCCTTTTTGACCAGTTCGGCCAGGACATTGATGCCCAGGGACAGATTGGCGGAGCGGAAGACGGGGATCTCTGAGGATGCCTTTTCGATCTCCTCCAGCTGTTCCGGGGAGTACCCGGTCGTGGCCAGGACAACGCCGGCACAGCGGTCCCGGCAGAACTGCAGCAGCTTAGTCAGCGCGGACGGATTGGAAAAATCGATGACCGTGTCCACCGGACCCGTATACTGCTCCGGATCGGAAAAGACGGGGAAATCATGCCGGCCGCCCTCCGCAATGTCGAAGCCGGCGGCGACACTGACCTCCGGGTCGGCCGCGCAGATCTCCTCCACGACCGCGCCCATATGGCCGTTGCAGCCGGATATAATGACCTGTATCATGGAGATCAGTTCAGAAGCCCGACGCGGGTCATGGCTTTTTTCAGGATCTCGAGATTGGCCGGCGCCATTTCGCAGAGAGGCAGACGCAGGGGACCCACATGGTACCCCGCCAGATTCATGGCGGTCTTGATCGGGATGGGATTCACTTCCACGAACAGGGCGTCGATAAAATCCGCGTAGTCGATCTGCATCTTGGCGGCCGCCTCAAAAGCACCGTCCAGACAGGCGTGGGTCATATTCACCATCAGCTCCGGCATGATATTGCTGACCACCGAGATCACGCCTTTCGCGCCCAGGCTCATCATGGGCACGACCTGCGTGTCGTCGCCGGACCAGATGTAGAAGTCGTCCCCGCACAGATGCCGGGTGTGGGCCACCAGGGAGAAGTCTCCGCTGGCCTCCTTGATCCCGTTGAACTTGGGATTCTCGGCCAGCTTCTGGTATGTCTCCGCCTTGAAGGACACGCCCGTGCGGGAGGGGACGTTGTAGATGATGATGGGCAGATCCACCCGGTCCGCCACATATTCGTAGTGCTTGATCAGCCCCGTCTGGGTCGCCTTGTTATAATAGGGGGTCACCAGCAGCAGGGCATCGGCGCCGGCATCCTGGGCGTGCTGGGAAAGGTAGACGGCGGCCGAGGTGTCGTTACTCCCGGCACCGGCGATCACCTTGACCCGGTGATTGACCGCGGCCACGCAGTGCTCCACCAGAGCAATATGCTCCCGGATGGACATGGTGGCGCACTCTCCGGTCGTTCCGCAGACGCAGATGGCATCCACGCCTCCGGCGATCTGCGCTTCGACCAGCTGGTCAAAGGTATCGTAATCCAGGGCTCCGTTTTCGTCAAACGGAGTGACGATGGCCGGGCAGGAGCCTGTAAATACGGGTTCGCGCATGATAATATTGCCTCCTTGTTAATCTTTGATATAATGGTCGATATATCCCTCTGCGCACAGCAGTTCCGCCAGCAGCACGGCACCGCCGGCCGCGCCTCTCAGCGTGTTGTGGGAAAGGGATACGAATTTGTAGTCAAACTGGCTGTCGGGACGAAGCCGCCCGATGGATACGGCCATGCCGTGTTCCAGGTCCCGGTCCAGCCTGGTCTGCGGCCGGTCAGCCTCCTCAAAATAATGGAGGAACTGACGGGGGGCCGTCGGCAGCTCCAGTTCCTGGGGGCGCCCGCCGAACCCGGTCCAGAGCTCGATCATCTGATCCATGGACGGCGTATTTTTGAAAGTGACGAAGACCGCCGCGGTGTGGCCGTCGGAAACGGGCACCCGCAGGCACTGGGCTGTGATGTCCGGATGATCCGCGCAGGTGATGATGCCGTCCCGGACACTGCCCCAGACTTTCAGGGGCTCCCGCTCGCTCTTTTCCTCCTCGCCGGCAATGTAGGGGATCACGTTGTCCACCATTTCCGGCCAGGTCTTAAAAGTTTTGCCAGCGCCGGAGATCGCCTGATAGGTGCAGACCAGGACCTTCTCGATCCCGAACTCCCACAGAGGGGTGAGGGCGGGCACATAGCTCTGAATGGAGCAGTTGGACTTGACCGCGATAAACCCGCGGTTCGTGCCCAGCCGGTTTTTCTGGAAGGGGATCACCTGCAGGTGATCCGGATTGATCTCCGGAATGACCATGGGGACGTCTTCGGTCCAGCGGTTGGCGGAGTTGTTGGATACCACCGGGCATTCGCACCGGGCATACCCCTCCTCCAGTTCCACGATCTCTTCCTTTTTCATATCAACGGCGCAGAAGACGAAGTCGACCTGTTCCGCGATCTCTTTCATATCGGCCTGCGCGTCCATGACGATCATGTCTTTTGCCTGCTCCGGCATGGGGACATCCAGGGCCCAGCGGGGGCCGGCTGCGTCCTCATACCGCTTGCCGGCGCTGCGTGCGCTGGCTGCGATGACTTTCAGCTGAAACCAGGGATGGCTTTCCAGCAGGGAGATGAACCGCTGGCCCACCATACCGGTCCCGCCGATGACACCGACCTGATATTTTTCCATAGAAGGGCCTCCCACTCGTAATGCCGCAGACAGAGAAACGCCCGTTCCCGCAAAGGAAAAACGGACGCATGCACGGCAGAAAAATTGTATGTTTGATTTAGTGCCGGATTCTACGTGCCCGATGTCTCCGAATCCACACGCTATAGTATCATTTTTTTCGCTGAATGTCAACGTATACAAGCACGGCGTTCATCCGGTGACCCCTTGCGGTGAAAGCATTCTTCCTGCATTTAGGAAATCGCGAAAAATGATTTGTAATGATTGCGCTTGCCTCCGAAATGTCATATACTTGTAGCTGAAGAATATTTTTGGCTTTGATTGTTGGAGGGAAAATCCAGGTTCTGAAAATCGGGAAAGGGATAAGCGTGTGAAAACTTCAGATTTTTATTTTGAGCTGCCTGAGGAACTGATCGCTCAGACACCTCTCGAAAAACGGGATTCCTCCCGGCTCCTGGTACTGGACAGAAAAACGGGTGAACTGGAACACCGTCATTTTTACGACCTGCCTGCGTATCTTCGCCCCGGGGACTGCCTGGTGCTAAACGATTCCCGCGTGCTGCCCGCCCGCCTGATCGGACAGCGGGAGCCCGGCGGCGGCGCCGCGGAGGTGCTCCTGCTGACCGACAGGGGAGACAAGACCTGGGAGTGCCTGGTGCGTCCCGGGCGGCGGATCCGGAAAGGGACACGGCTCTCCTTCGGCGGCGGCGAGCTTACGGCCCGGGTGCTGGAGGTCCTGCCGGACGGAAACCGGCTGATCTGCTTCGAATATGAAGGGATCTTTCTGGAGATCCTGGAGCGGCTGGGAAAGGTACCGCTGCCCCCGTATATAAAGGAAGAGCTGGAAGACGGAGAGAGATATCAGACCGTATATTCCAAAGAAGCGGGCTCCGCGGCGGCGCCCACCGCCGGACTGCACTTCACGCCGGAACTGCTGGAGAAGATCCGCGGTATGGGCGTGGAGATCTGTTTCGTGACGCTGCATGTGGGCCTCGGGACATTCCGCCCGGTCCGGGAGGAGGATATCGAGGAGCATGATATGCACAGCGAATTCTGCACGGTCCCCGAAGAGACGGCCGAGATCGTCAACCGCACCCGCCGCGAAGGCGGCAGGGTCTTCTGCGCGGGCACCACATCCTGCCGAACGCTGGAGGCGTGGTCGGACCCGGACGGAACACTGCGGACCGGGAGCGGCTGGACGGATATTTTTATCTATCCGGGCTATCAATTTAAGGTGGTGGATTGCCTGATCACCAATTTCCATCTTCCGGAGTCCACGCTGATCATGCTGGTCTCCGCGCTGGCCGGCCGGGAAAATATCCTGAACGCATATCAGTGCGCCGTGAAGGAGCGGTACCGGTTCTTCTCTTTCGGCGACGCCATGCTGATCCTGTAGACGGCCGGACCGGGACACACATCGCACACGGACCGGCCGCCGCGCTGGTGTTCCGCCGGTTTCCGGGAAACGAAGAAAAATGATCCGGGCCGGGGTTTCCGGACCGGATCATTTCACTGGTGCGCGAGGCGGGACTTGAACCCGCACGTGCGTATTGCACACTAGAACCTGAATCTAGCGAGTCTACCAATTCCACCACTCGCGCATAAACATCACTTTTCGTGCGGGATTCATGATAGCATGATTCCAAACCGCTGTCAAGAGTTTTTTCCAGCGGGAGTGAGCAAAAAGCCTGAAAAGACACGCGTTTCGGGCAGGCCCGCGGGAATTTCGAAAATAGTTGTATAATTTTAAAAAATCCTTTATAATATCTCTAGAAAATGAGCCGGTTTTCCACGCTGTGTGATCCGGCTGAACGGGAGGCTTTTTTGCATTGAGCGAAGCTACTGCCACATACAGAAGTCATAACAGGAGCCGGAAGAACGAGCCGAAGAAGCCGCGGTCCTTAACGTCCCGGATCGTGATCAAGATCGTCGAGTGGTTTTTCATCATCCTGGGCAGCATCCTTCTGATCGCCGTCCTCGCGGCGCTTGTCGCGCTGATCCGCACCATGAGTTACGTATCGGACGAGATCATGCCTCAGGCGGAGGAGATGCAGGATATGCTGGAGTCCCAGTCCGTGAATTCCAACCTGACCTCCACGATCTACTATACGGACGCGGAGGGGAACGAGCAGGTGATGGACACGCTGTACGGGTCCGAGAACCGGGTCTGGATCGCGTATGAGGACATACCGGAGGACCTGATCAACGCCACGATCGCCATCGAGGATAAGAGATTCTGGGAGCATGAGGGCGTGGACTGGACACGTACGGCTGCGGCCGTTATGTATATGTTTACCGGCGGTGACATCCAGGGCGGGTCCACGATCACGCAGCAGCTGGTGAAGAATCTGTCCGGGAACACCGATGTGACGGTCCAGAGAAAGATCGTCGAGATCTTCGCGGCCCTGACATACGACTCCAACCACACGAAAGAGGAGATCCTGGAGAACTATCTGAACTATATCTATCTGGGGAGACAGTGTTACGGCGTCTATACGGCGGCCTACAAGTATTTCAACAAGGACGTTTCCGACCTGTCGCTGGCGGAATGCGCCTGCCTGATCAGCATTACGAACAACCCGTCCCTCTATGATCCCTATACGAATCCGGAAAACAACAAGGCCCGCGCTGCTGCCGTCCTGAAACAGATGTATGTCCAGGACCTGATTACGCAGGATCAGGAACTCGAAGCCATGGCTGAGATCGGATACCTTCCGAACGGGGAGAAGGACGAGGACGGCTATGACGATTTCACATACCACGCGGATCAGGATAAACTTCAGTTTTACAGCGGATCGTCCCAGACCCTGAAGGGAGAGACCTCGGAGGACAATATCAACTCCTGGTATGAGGATTCCCTGATGAACGAAGTCAAGAACGATCTGATGACGCAGTACGGTCTCACGGCGGAGGAAGCCAGCAATATGCTCTATCACGGCGGCCTGAATATCTACAGCTGTTATGACGAGAGCGTCCAGTCCATCGTGGACGAGGTGTATACGGCGGAGGATTTCCTGGCCGGCTATACCTCCACGAAGGGGCAGGAACTGCTGTCGGCCATTACGGTAGTCGAGAACACGACGGGCCGGGTGGTGGCAATCGCCGACTCGGAGGAGAAGACGGTCAACCGCGGGCAGGTCAATGCGACGGATGCCACCCGGCAGCCGGGGTCATCCATCAAGCCGCTGTCCGTATACAGCCCGGCACTGGAGGAGGGCCTGATCACGCCCTACTCGGCGGTGGAGGACTCTCCGGTCATGGAACTGGAGGACGGCACGGAATGGCCGAAAAACGCGACGGATGACTATATCGGCGATACCGATATCTATTACGGCGTGACCCGGTCCGTGAATACGATCGCGGTCAAGACGCTGGATAAGCTGGGGGTGGAGACGTCCTTCAGTTACCTGCAGGACCGGTTCGGGATCAGCACGCTGGTCGCCGGTTACCGGAACGATGACGGCGAGATCATTACGGACAAGGCGCTTGCCGCCCTCGGCCTCGGCGGCCTGACCGACGGGGTCACCACCTACGAGATGGCGGGCGCGTATTCCACCTTTGCCCGGAACGGGGTCTTTATCAAGCCGCATATGTATACAGTCGTGCTGGACGATGACGGAAAGACGATCCTGTCCAACGCGGAAAACGAAATGGGGACCCAGATCCTGTCGGATTCCACGGTATACTATATGAACCTGATGCTGAACGGCGTCGTAAAGGAAGGCACCGGTACCGGAGCCGCCATAAACGGTATGACCGTGGCAGGGAAGACGGGTACCACATCCAATTCATACGACCTGTGGTTCTGCGGATTTACCGGTTATTACACGGCCGCGGTCTGGACGGGCTACAATTACTCCGAGGAGATCCACTTCAACGCCTCACCGGCCGTGGCGGCGTGGAGAAGCGTTATGGTCCCGCTGGTGGAAGGCAAGGAGGATATTCCGCTGGTCACGACGGACGAGCAACTCGTGAAAGTGGAATATTGTAAGCTGTCCGGCGAGCTGCCCGTGGCGGCCTGCAGGGCCGCGGGGACGGTCACCAGTGCGGAGTTTATCGACGGAACGCAGCCGACGGATACCTGCTCGGTACACGGTGCCGGGACGAAAGTCGAATACGCCGCCACCCAGTCGGTCCTGGGCGTGCAGTCCGAATATGAAAAACCGGTGGGTTCCGTCTTCGCCCTTTGCGCTTACTCGCAGGATTCCGAAGGAAATGAGGGCGGCAAGATCTCATATACCTCCAACAACACCCAGGTGGCCCGTGTTACGTCCAGCGGCGTGGTCACGCTGAGCTCGCCGGGGACGGCGGTCATCACGATCAGCGCCGCGGGAACCGAGAATGCGGAAGCGGTCAGCTTTACCACCACGATCACCGTGACGGACGATTAGAATAGGTATTATTATAAGTCCTTTCTCTGAGGAAAACTTATGCAGTGTGCAGGACGGCCGCCTTAAAGGCAGACGTCCCTGCGCATAAAAAAAGGGAGCGGATACGCGATTCGTATCCGCTCCCTTTTCATTATTGTAAGGGATTATTCCATTACGACCAGAACGTCGCCGGTCTTGACCTTGTCGTTGACTGCAACCTTAATCTCGGTTATGGTGCCGTCCTTGGGAGCGGGCACAGGCTGCTGCATCTTCATGGCCTCCATGGTCGCGATCACGTCGCGGGCCTTGACGGTGTCACCGACGCTCACGTTGATCGCGGTGATCGTTCCGGGAATACGGGCTTTGACATCCATTCATATTACCTCCTTTGTTTGAAATCAATGGGCTTGCGCGCAAACATCAAACACCGGCGCGGAGAAAAACCGCGGCCGGCAGGCCGGTCCCAGACCGTTCGGAAGGATCAGTTCTCTTCCTTCTCTTCCTCGGGCTGGACATCCTTCTTGCGGGTCTCGATCAGCATGTAGACCAGTGCGGCCAGAGCGCCGCCGACCAGCGGACCGACGATAAAGATCCAGACCTGTTCCAGAGCTTTGCCACCGGCAAAGAGCGCGGGCAGAAGGCTCCGGGCGGGGTTGACGGATGTCCCGGTCAGAGCGATGCCGAGGATGTGGACCAGTGTCAGCGTCAGGCCGATGACCACGCCGGCCACGACCCCGTTCTCCACCTTGCTGGTGACACCGACGACGGCGAGCACAAACACGAAGGTCAGGATGATCTCAACCAGAAGGGCGCCGGCGATCGTGCCGCTTGCCCAGGTGTCCTGGATCTGGTTCGCGCCGAATCCGCAGTCGAAACCGAACACGACGCCGATGAACAGGCAGCCGAGACAGGCGCCGACCAGCTGGGAGACAACATAACCGATGAAATCGACGACGGAAAGCTGACGGCGGATCAGCATGGCCAGGGAAACAGCCGGATTGACATGGCAGCCGGAGATGTTCCCTATGCTGTACGCCATCGCGACGATGGACAGGCCGAAAGCCAGGGCGGTCAGGATATAACCGCAGCCCGAAGCACTGTCGCATCCGACAGCGACCGCGGTACCGCAGCCAAAGGCGACCAGAACGAAGGTCCCGATGACTTCCGCCACATAACATTTAATGCGATTCAATGCAGAATCCCCCCTCTCTATTATTGTTTTCAAGTATAGCAATTTTGCCGAAAAAAGTCAAGAAATGAGGCCGCTTTTGGCAAATCGATTCTTGTCATATCCGGATGTTTGTAGTATAATAGCGCCTGCATATAAAAACGGGTCCCGGCCGGATCTTCGTCCGCGCCGGGGTAAAACAGGGAAAATCTCCGGCCGGCGGCCGGAGCGGTAAGGGTGATAGGATATGTGTGGATTTGTAGGATTTGTGGGAAGCGGTGAATACGACCGGCAGGCGGTCGTGGACAAGATGGGCGAGACCATCGCGCACCGCGGCCCGGACAGCGAGGGAAGCTTCGTGGATGAATATGTGGGGATCGGATTCCGGAGACTGAGCATTATCGATCTGGAGGGCGGGTCCCAGCCCATCCACAGTGCGGACGGACGGTATGTGCTCGTTTTCAACGGCGAGATCTATAATTACAGGGAGCTCCGCCAGGAGCTGATCGAGAACCACGGATGCAAGTTTCAGACGAACTCCGATACGGAGGTCATTCTGCAGACCTACCAGATATACGGAAAGGAGACTGCGTCCAGGCTGCGGGGTATGTTCGCGTTCGTCATCTACGACAAAGAAAAGCACTCCCTGTACGGGGCCCGGGACTACTTCGGGATCAAGCCCCTGTATTACGGGATCATGAACGACACGTTCTTTTTCGGCTCCGAGATCAAGTCCTTCCTGCCCCACCCGGATTTTGTGAAAGAGGTCAACCCGGAGGCCGTGAAGATGTACCTGATCTTTCAGTATTCCGCGCTGCCGGAGACCATGTTCAAGGGCGTGTATAAAATGACACCCGGAAGTTACTTCACGTATGAAAACGGGAAGTTTGAGGAGACCCGGATCTTCGACGCCACCTTCGAGACGACGGTGCGCACGCTGGAGGAAACCGTGGACGCGATCGACCAGTCCGTTCTGGAATCCGTCGAATATCATCAGATCAGCGACGTGGAGGTGGGCTCCTTCCTGTCCGCGGGCGTCGACTCCAGCTATGTGGCCTCCACGGTGCGGCCCATGAAGACCTACTCGGTGGGATTTGAGATCGGCGGTTTCGATGAGACACAGTATTCCAGGGAGCTCTGCGATATCCTCCATATCACCAACCAGAGCAGGGAGATCTCCGCGGACGATTTCTTCGATGTGCTTCCGGAAGTCCAGTATCATTCGGATGAGCCCCATGCGAATCTGTCGGCGATCCCGCTTTACTACCTGGCGGAACTGGCCTCCAAAGACGTCAAGGTCGTCCTCAGCGGTGAGGGGGCGGACGAGATGTTCGGCGGGTATGAGACCTACCTGCCCAGCCGGGCGGGGAATCTCTACCGGAAGATCGTGCCCGGAGGGATCCGGGCCGGGCTTGCAAAGGCCGCTTCAAAGCTTCCGAAGTTTAAGGGGCAGGCGTTCCTGGAGCGCAACGTCAAAACGATGGAAGATTCCTATATCGGACAGGCTTTTATCATGGACAACGACGAGGCCGATGAGATTCTGAAGCCGGCGTACCGGAGCGAACGCACATACCAGGATGTGACCAGGCCCTATTTCGACCAGGTGAAAGACTATCCAGAAGTACACAAAAAAATGTTCCTCGACATGCACCTGTGGCTTCCCAACGATATCCTGCTGAAGGCGGACAAAATGACGATGGCCCACTCCCTTGAGCTGCGGGTCCCGTTCCTGGACCGTGAGGTATGGAAGATCGCCCGGACCCTGGATGCCAAATACGATGTGGAGGGACACGAGACCAAGATGGCGTTCCGGAAAGCTGCTCTGACGCATATCCCGGCGGAGTGGGCCGACCGGAAGAAACTCGGGTTCCTGGTGCCGTTCCGCGTATGGCTGACGGAGGAGAAGTACTACAATCAGGTCAAGAAGTACTTCGAGCAGGATTTCGTTGCTACCTTTTTTGATCAGGAGCTGCTGCTGCGGTGGCTGGATGACCATTATCAGAAAAAGGCAAACAACTGCCGGAAGATCTATACGGTATATTCATTCCTGCTCTGGTATGAGCAGTATTTCCTTTTAAGATAATTCGGGAGGGAGTTTGCCGGCTTCCGCTGCATCCCGGACCGGCTTGAAGCGGCGAGATCCCGGATGATCATTGGCAAGGGGGATTGTTTTTCTGAATCCTGGGGATAAACGGTCAAAGAGCTAAAACAATATACAGTACAGTAAAGATTCCGTACGTCAGCCCCTGGTGAACGCACCGGGGGCTCTCTTCATGTGCGGGGATTTTTCCAGAGCGAGAAGACAATGGTTGATTTTACAGAGGGAAAAGTTTACAGGACGCTGATCTCGTTTTCACTGCCGCTTCTGATGAGCACAATCCTGCAGCAGCTTTATAACATCGCGGACAGCATGATCATCGGGAACTTCGCGGGAACGGCCAGTCTGGCCGCCGTCGGCGCGGGGTACCCGATCACGCTGGTTTTCGTGGCGATCGCCACCGGAACTTCCATGGGCTGCGCTGTGGTTATTTCGGAGATATTCGGCGAGGGCGAAAAACAGCGCCTCCGGCAGGCCATCGTGACTGCGATGATCGCTTTCGCGGTACTCGGGGTGGTCCTGGCCGCTGGGGGCTCCCTCCTCAGCGGTCCGCTGCTGCACCTGCTGAACGCCGAGGGAGAGGTATTCAATCTGGGTCAGTCCTATCTGGCCATTTATGCCGTCGGCGTTTTTCCCATGATGGTCTACAACACGATCACCGGTATCTTTACGGGAGTCGGGGATTCGAGACTGCCGTTCATCGTACTGCTGATCTCTTCCGTACTGAACGTGATTCTGGACCTGATAGCGGTGGGCCCCCTTGAACTGGGAGTAGTGGGAGCGGCCTGGGCCACCACCATCTCCCAGCTGGCCGCGGCGGTGATCTCCCTGTTCTTCCTGTATGCCCGGCTGTGGAAGAGCCTTCCCGCAGAGGGAGAAGCCAGATTCAGTTTCCCGCTGCTGGGCCAGATCGCCAATGCGTCCGTTCCCTGCATCCTGCAGCAGGGATCCGTCGCGATCGGCACATCCATCATGCAGAGCGTCGTCAACGGATACGGCACATCCATCATCGCTGGATATGAGGCGGCTGCCAAACTGCATAATTTTGCCTATATGAGCATGAACACGCTGGGGACGGCCCTGGCTTCCTTCGTGGCGCAGTGCTGCGGAGCGAGACGATACAATCGTGTCAGGGAGGGATTCAGGGCATCCCTGGTTATCTGCCTGATCATCACCGTCTGCGTGGCCGCAATTTTCGTGCTGTTCCCGAAGCCGCTGGTGTC
>JAJQAH010000087.1 GCA_021203885.1 Oscillospiraceae bacterium
ATCGTCCCCGCTTCCTGATAGATGGGGTCGTCCTCGTCTACCGATGCGGTGTAGCCCGTTGCCGCATAGAGGAGCATGGCATAGGGTGAACCGATAATCGTAAGATTGTCTGCGTTGTTCATCAGCTTGCCGGACTTGACCTGCAATGTGTACCCCTCGATTATTTTGTTCTTACGTGAACGAAAATAAGAACTGTAAATAAAATCGGGATTTTGACGACATAACGCAACTAAAACTTCGTGGTCGTTTGAAAAATTACTCGTTTTCTCAAGATATTCGAGAAAATATTCGTCGTCTGTTTTAAGCCTTGCGATATCGTCTATGCTCTTTTGCGCAACTTCCTGCATTGAATCTTCTGACAGCGAGTTCACCATCTGATAAGACATTCTCTGCAATTCCCCGAACTTGCTTTCGTGTTCCGTTTTAACGATACCGAAAGCGCAGTCGTTAGCCGCAACTCTTGCGCACAACTCTTCGTAAGACACGCCGAACTTAATCCACTTCATTGCGTTATCCGTTGTGACGACCTGTATATCGCTGACCTTATGTTCTATACCGAACATATCTTTGACGGTTGCGGTATAATAATTCTCAGCCCCAAAGTAGTCCATAAAGAAATCCTTAAGGTAAGTATCAAACGCCGCCATCTTACAGAAGTGTTCCCGCAGCAGGACGTAGCCGTTAGCCCAAGGAGTAAAAAGAGAATGGTCTATCAACGCCTGACCGTCAAACAGCGTGTTCTTTAAACGGTAATCCTTTAGCGGCGTTGCGTAACAATGCCTGTCTTCGTCCGTCTCTATGCTGATTATATTGGTAGTGAAATACCGCTCAACGTCTTCGAGGATAAGTATGTTCTTCGGGTCTATCTGAATCTTTCCGACTATGCCGGAGGAGATAAGAGGAGCGTATGCGCTCGCTTCTACAATCATTGCGTTATCCTGCGGCAAGGTGATTCCCATATACAAAAAGTCATGCGCCTTTTCGTAGAGCCTGTCGCAGATGAACATACATGAACCCTTCTTAGCCTTGCCCGTAGAGCGGTAGAGCATACGGTAATGAATCGTGTCTACTTTCCGAACCGTACCGTCTCGGTTAAACGAAGGATAGCTGACGCTTATCCCCTCGTTGTAAAGCTTTGTGCGAAGTTCCTCTTTTGACATGGGCTGATATTTCTTGCGGTTCTGATGCGTAGTGTAGAGGATATTGTTGACCCGTTTCCGTTTTTCGGTTGTCTGCTCTATCAAATGTATATCGCCCTTAATGCGGGCTTTGCGGTTCTCGTTATGCGTATTCTTCGCAACCTTGTAGAGGTGGTCTAAATCTTTACGGTAAGAACGTGTCCCGTAATTAAATTCCAGACAGATAATATCCCGTGTAGATTCTTCGTGCCAGACTTCCAAGCCGATAGAGAGAAGATAATCGAGAAACAGCGAATTGGTAAACATAGCGTCCGTAGACTCGTAATGGGCACGAACGCCGATATTGTACTCGTAAAGAGTGCTCGCCTCAATATTCTTAATCTTTAATCCAAACTCAGAGATACTAACACCGCCCTTAGATTGAGTCTAGCGAACAGAGATAATCGTACAAGTCGCTTGCCGTAGCGAGAGATATCTCTTTCCCGTCCGTGTCCACGATACTACCCTCTTCGTATTTCTTCCCGAAAGCCAATTCGTAACAGAAATACTCTATTGCGTTGTCGTAATCCGGCACGTTAAATATCTTGCAGAGCAGTTTGACAACATCTACCTCGCAGCTCGGCTGAAAAAGATATCCGTCAACCTGATGTTTATGAAAGACCTCGTTAAGGTCGTCCGTATAAGACTCAACCTCTTCTATGTTCCTGATGATATCGCAGAACTCTTCCCGTGTAAGCATATCGTTTACTTTATACATCCTCTTCATTCTCCCTTATGTTCTTTATCTCTTCTTTAAGCTGTCTGTTCGTAATCGCATCGTCCTCTACAAAAACGGCGGGCACCCACCGCAGGTGTTCTCTCTTTGCGAGAAGATAAGTGATATAGCCGTCTACGAGAATCATGTCTTTTGTAAGATATACCGCTTTATCAAAATCCCCGTGGTCTCTGTAATAGGCGAGTTTCCTCACCATCTTATGCGTTTTCGGGGGATGGGAAAAGAAGAGCATCGGGATAGTGATATCGTCAACCTTTATCTGATACTCGTAGCCCGTGCAATAGAACCCGAACCAGCCCTGTATCCTGCGTAAAATACTCATGCCTTAACTTAGTCCTCCCAATCCCAATATTGTTCCACGTCTACATCCAGCCAGTCTAAAAGTTCGGAAGACGTAAGGGTTTCGCACACGCATTTGAGGTGGGCGTGCTTTCCAGATTCGTTCTCGATATATTCCTCATGCGGGTAAATCCCCTCCCCGCAAAGAGCGCAGCGATACTTCGCTTTGGGCGGCTCAAAATAAGGACAGCGGGGGTCATGTTTCCCGCCCATTCCGTGACAATAAGGGCACATACCTTTCTTTCTCCTCTCTTCGTATTCGTCCCCGCACTTCTTTACGTTACGGGTATAATCAACATACTTCTCGTTACGGTGTCCCATAGACGACTCGTCATAAGGACTCCATGCTCCGTCTACGTACATACTCTTGTTCCTCCTCCCGTTCCCTTGCGTTCTTAAGACACTCCTCGTCAAACCGCCAGTCCCGAACAATGCGCCTTGCGATAGGCGAGCTTGAGGGATTGAGGTAATAAGGCGGCTCAAAATCCTCTAAGCGGATAATGCCGCCGAAGCGACTGTGCGTCTCTTCCCATGATGGGTACGACCCTGACG
>JAJQAH010000068.1 GCA_021203885.1 Oscillospiraceae bacterium
CACGACATGCCTAACAGACCTTTTATCTCATCAAACATCCCCGGGAAGCGTTTAATGCGTCATTTGTAAATATCCAATCGAAGATAAATTTTTTGGAAGTGTCACATCCCTTAAATCCAAACAGAAATTGAATGCTCCTTTTTCAATCTTGCGATTGCTTACCCCGGCCCTGTGCTGGGCCAAAACATCTTGTTTGATTTTCACGCTTGTCACCCTTTGGTGTCTCCTGTGGTTTATTTACGCCTTGCGGCGCATACCATTAGGATAGCACTTTTTTTATTTCGGTGACTGAATTATAACCGTTTCTGAATGGTTTTTCAGGGCGCCCCACTGACCGCATTTTATTATGCCCTTAACAGGCGCTGTCTTTCAGCGCGGCGTACTCAACGTTACGAAGGTTTATCTTCTTGCCGGTAAGGGAACTTACAGCGTTTACGAGTATGTGCGCGTGAAGCACTCCGTTGTCCTTGTGGATGCCTATCACGCTCTGGTATTCGGAGAAATGTTCTTCGACCATTTCAGTCGCGTAATCCATCAGCGTCTCCGGGGTGACGTGGTCTTTGGGGTCCGGGCTCAATTTAAAGTGATAGTACTTTCGGGCTTCATAGCTTTGGTCTTTCCCGAAGTAATCCGCTATGGCTTTGAACTGCTGCTCATACTCTTCGATGGTGTCCCCGAAAAGATTTATAGCCTTAACCGCCACGGCCTTATCTTTTCTCGTCACATAATAGAGCGCGTCTCTCGGTGTAGCTTTGGAGGAGTCCATTTTAAAAAGAGGCATATTTTATGTCGGCCTCCCAATCTCAAGGATTTTCTCAAAGGCGTTTTTACAATCGTCCAGGCAGGGATTGAGTTTTTGCAAGGTGAGGTTCAATTCTCTTTTCATATCGTCACCATTAAAGTACTTGCAGATTTTGTTAAGGCTCGTCACGGCCTGGTTGAGGTTCGTTCCGACCTTTTGAAGTTCATGCGCGATTTGCGGACCATTGCTTACAATGATTGGAGTTTTATCTGAAACTACTTTCCTGCAAACGATGGCGTCATCGTCCAAAGCCCTGTGAAGAAAATATTCCTGCTTAGTCATTCCGGAAAGTTTTATCTTTTCAAGTATCTTTTCATTCTCTTCTTCGCTCACACAAAAAGTGCAGACAATGGGTCTGGTTCTCTTGTATTTCTTCTGCATAAAGTCACCTCCGTGGATGTTTTAATGTAAAGGGTCATAGGGGAATTTGTCCCCTATCAAGGCTGGTTCTGCCCGGGCAGACCGAGCCTTGCTATACCGTACACGGGCAAACTGATTTTCAAGAAGCTTTTGACCCTTCATTTTAGTTTTTATAAGGCGTGGTCTTAATTTAAGATTTGCCATAAGGCCTCTTTTTGTCTTATTTTGCGACATCATTATTTTCCCCTCCTCTTTATATATGTTTATCCTCTTTTCTTTCCGGAAAGTCTTACGGTCTTATTTTAAGACTTAGGGTTTTCCGGACTTATCCTTAAATTTTTCTTTGAAGCTTCCACCCCTCCTCTTTATATGCGTTTATCCTCAAATCTTTCCGGGAAGCTCTCCGGTCTTATTTTAAGACTTAGGGTTTTCCGAACTTATCCTCAAATTTTTCTTTGAAGCTTTCATCCCTCGTTCGTGCCATCACTCGAACCCTCGCTTTTGCCCTCGACTCCGGGCTTTCCCGAAGGTCTCAATTTAAGACTTTTCATTTAAGGCGAGGGAAAGGTCAAAGCTCTTTATCCTAAATTTTTCCGTGGCTCTACCCTCCTTTCTCCGGTCTCATTTTACGACTCTTGGCTTTTTCTTCGGCTCGGCATTTTAGTCGCCCTGGTCTTTTAGCTTCGCCATTTTGGCACGGTACTCGTCACTGTATTTTCCGCTCTTTATCTCCTCGTATTTGAAAGGGATGTTTTTGAGTATGTGTGCGATTTTAAAATTTCTGAGGTACTCGCTTTCCGAATATGCCTTATATAGGACGTCCCAGTCCATCCCCTCCGTGTTCTCCGTGCCGTCGTATTCAACGTGCATTTTCTCGCAAAACTCCTCTTTGGTCATGGGGCGGGCTCTTCCCTCTTCCACGTCTTCCCGTTTTGGGTTCGCTTCTTTCTCGGCTAAAATCTTTTCTTGCGACTTTACGTCGCCGCCCGAAAAGGGCGCAAGGTTATCCACGGAGGGTGCAGTTTTATCCACGGAAGACTTTTCGGGTTCATTCTCTTTGGCTGCTTCATCTGCCATCCCCGCTTCATCTACCTTCCCAGCTTCACACGTCTTTTCCGGATTTTCCAAAGTCTTACCCGCAAAGCCCTGCGTCATCCCGAGAAAGTCAAGCTGCGCCGCTCTTTCCGAAGGCACCGTATCCCGCTTATCCGACAATTTTTCATCGGCCTTTTTGGAACGTTCCTCGTCCGGGATTTCGCCCTCGATTTCCGCCGCCGAATCTAACCTCGACCCGGATGACTCTATAACGCCAATTGAAGGAAGAGTGAAATCCGGCCTTGGCACATAGAAGTATCTCACGCCCTCCTCCTCAGTGATTTCAAGAAGTCCTCTTTCTAAAAGATTTGCCCTCACTCTAAAATAAGAGCTCCGATTCATCTTCATATACCCATACAAGGCGGGTGAATCCGACAAAAGGATCTTCTTCTCCCCCGCGCCGTAAAGCGCCGCGTAAACCATGAGCACGTCGCCTTTAAGACCTAACTCCCGATACATCCAGTCGTATACCGTGATTTTTTTAAGTGTGAATGGTAAGATGTTTTTACAGTTACATGGAAAGAAAAACTTTAACGGTT
>JAJQAH010000060.1 GCA_021203885.1 Oscillospiraceae bacterium
GCGTTCGCAGGCTTCTTGAGTTTGGTCGGGGGAGCCGAAGCCTGTGAGCCGGAAATAGCCTTCACCACTTGGGCCGAAGCCTGCGCCTGGCGTGCCGACGACGAGGAGGTCGTTCAGCAGGTGGTCGAAAAATTCCCACGAGGTCATTTTGCCAGGTGTTTTCACCCAGACGTAGGGGGAATTTACGCCACCCCAAACTTTTAGTCCGCAGTCGAGGAGCGCGGTGCGGATTGTCTTAGCGTTTGCGAGGTAGCTCGCGATGTTGGCTTTCACTTCCCTGCGTCCCTGCTCTGTAAAGACGGCTTCTGCGGCTCGCTGGACTATGTAGGGTGCGCCGTTAAATTTTGTCGTTTGGCGGCGGTTCCAAAGTTTGTGGAACGATGCGGTTCGTCCGTCGGAAGTTTTTGCTACGAGGTTTTGGGGGACGATGGTGTAGGCGCAGCGCGTTCCCGTGAAGCCCGCGGTTTTTGAGAAGCTGCGGAATTCGATTGCGCATTCTTTGGCGCCTTCGAGTTCGTAGATGCTGTGGGGAACGTTTTCCTCTGTGATGTAGGCTTCGTAGGCGGCGTCGAACAAAATCAGGGCGCCGACTTTTCTCGCGTAATCCACCCAAACTTTTAGTTGGTCGCGGGTGAGTGTGGTGCCCGTTGGATTGTTTGGGTAGCAAAGGTAGATGACATCGACTGGGGTTTCTGGGAGCGCGGGCACGAAGTTGTTTGCTTCGGTGCATGGCAGATATACCAAATTATCCCAACGGCCGTCGGCGCCGAGGTCCCCTGCTCTGCCTGCCATGACGTTGGTATCGACATAGACGGGATAGACGGGATCGGGAACGGCGACCTTGCAGGTGGCGCCGAGGATGTCGCCGATGTTTCCGCAATCGCTCTTTGCGCCATCGGACACGAAAATTTCGTCGGCAGAAATATCTATCCCTCGCGAAATGAAATCTCCCTTCACGATTGCTTCTCGCAGGAAGTCGTAGCCCTGCTCTGGGCCGTAGCCGCGGAAGCCTTCGACGGTGCCCATTTCTGCTACGGCTTTTTGCAGCGCTTCGATGCACGCCTTGGGGAGCGGGAGCGTTACGTCGCCGATGCCGAGGCGAATGATTTTTGCGTCGGGGCGCGCAGCTTTAAGGGCAGCGACCTTTTTTGCGATATCGGAAAAGAGATAGCTCCCAGGTAGTTTGAGATAGTTTTCGTTTACTTGAAGCATCGTCGTTTGCGGAGAAAAGGGTTTGGGAATAAAACACTCTTCGCATGAAAAAATCCACCGATTTTTCGAGGGGAGAAGGCATGTGCGGAAATTTTGTTGCTGATTTAGAGGGCGTGGCGCGTTAGCTTCGATGGGAACAAATCACCCAAAACTTAAAAAGAACAGCTATGGAATACCGCATAGAAAAAGACACAATGGGCGAGGTCCAAGTCCCCGCCGACAAATACTGGGGCGCACAGACGCAGCGTTCGCTCTCCAATTTTAAGATCGGCGAGCCAGCCTCAATGCCACGCGAAATCATCGTAGCGTTTGGCATTTTGAAGAAAGCGGCGGCGCATGCGAACTTTGAGCTCGGTGTGCTCCCCAAGGAAAAGCTCGATTTGATCGACAAGGCGTGCGACGAGATCATCGCAGGGAAGATGTTCGACCAGTTTCCGCTCGTGATTTGGCAAACGGGCTCTGGGACACAGTCGAACATGAACGTGAACGAGGTTGTTTCGAACCGCGCACACGTTTTGCAGGGCAACAAGCTTGGCGAAGGCACAAAGCTTATTCACCCAAATGACGACGTGAACAAGTCGCAATCGTCGAACGACACGTTCCCGACCGCGATGCACATTGCGGCCTACAAGATGCTCGTCGAAACGACGCTCCCAGGAATAAAAACCCTGCGCGATTGTCTCGCAAAAAAATCTGCCGACTTTATGAAGATCGTAAAGATCGGGCGCACGCACTGGATGGACGCCACGCCGCTCACCCTTGGGCAGGAATTTTCTGGCTACGTTTCGCAGCTCGACCATGCGATAAAGGCGATAGAGCACACGCTACCGCACCTCTCTGAGATTGCTCTCGGTGGCACGGCTGTTGGCACTGGCATTAACACGCCGAAGGGCTACGCGGAATTGGTCGCGAAGAAGATTGCAGAATTCTCGGGTCAGCCATTCGTAACGGGCACAAACAAGTACGAGGGCCTTGCGGCTCACGACGCGATTGTGGAGTGCTCTGGCGCGCTTAAAACCGCTGCCGTCAGCTTGATGAAAATCGGGAACGACATTCGCCTCTTGGCGTCGGGACCGCGTTGCGGAATCGGAGAAATTCGTCTTCCAGAGAACGAGCCCGGTTCTTCGATCATGCCAGGCAAAGTAAACCCCACGCAGTGCGAAGCGCTCACGATGGTTTGTGCACAGGTCATTGGGAACGACGTTGCGATCAACGTTGGTGGCATGAGTGGGCAATGGGAGCTCAATGTCTTTAAGCCCGTCATCATCCACAACTTCCTCATGTCCGCACGCTTATTAGGCGATGCTTGTGTGTCGTTCACGAAGAATGCGGCAGTTGGCATCGAGCCCAACTTAAAGAACATCGAGCGCAACCTTGAAAATTCGCTCATGCTCGTCACCGCGCTCAATACGCATATTGGCTACGAAAAGGCTGCCAAGATTGCGAAGAAGGCGCACAAGGAAGGGACGACGCTCCGCCAGGCTGCACTCGAACTTGGGTTCCTAACGAACGAGGAATTCGACAAGTGGGTAGATCCGAGCAAGATGATCGGTAGCCTCGAGAA
>JAJQAH010000058.1 GCA_021203885.1 Oscillospiraceae bacterium
AATCACCAAGCGTTGCTGTTAAATCGAAAGTTACAAGGCTTACGCTAAATGTAATTAGAGTCTTTGGATTTATAGCTCCATCCTCACCTGTAAAGTAACCCTGAGGAATTGTAATTACATAATCACCAGCCTCAGAAAGAGTTGTAGCCTCTCCACTAGCATTAACAAATGATAGAGTCCAAATGCCATCCACTTCTGCTAGAGTTGCGTAAGCTGCAACATCTTCTTTACCACTTAAGGTAATAGCAATCTTTTCAGTGTTATCTTCTGATATAGCAAAGCCTTCTAAAGCAGAAAGAGAAATTGTAGCCGTTGAGCTAAGAGTTGTAACTTCCTCAGATGTTACTTCTGGCTCTGAAAACTCAAAACCTGTTACATCGCTTACTACAGTATATGAAAGCTTTATTTCTTCATTATAGTCCGTGCTATCAAAGCCGAAGTTAAGTAGACCACTTGGAATTACAACAGTATATTCGCCTGCTATTGTAACCTCTGGCTCAAATTTTATAGTAACCTTTGTATCTGCAGATTCTTCACCTTCAAATTCCTCTTCAACATATCCAAAATCAGGAACACATGATACATGGTTACCACTTTCGTTAAGGACAACGATAAGATCAGTCTTTTCATATCCTTCACCAAATGGAGCATATTTAATCATTAGACCATTATCTTCATTGGCATTTGTAATTGCAATGGTCTTTAGGCTCTCTAAGGTACTGCCTGTTTCTGGCTTAAATAGATATTCATCTGGAACAGCAACTTTTTCAATTGTAAATTCAGCTGAAAGGCGTGAGTTTACACTATTATCTTCTGCTATAATATACCCTTCTGGAACTATAAGCATGTAGGTATCAGGTTCATCTTTTGTTAATATTACAGTGTTACCTTCCGCATCTTTAAGAGTGATTGTTACTGTATTATCGTCTTCAATTGTACCTACGCCATATGCAACGACATTATAAAGTCCATCAATAAGTGTTGGCTGACAGTCTTCTTTCTCACTTAGACTTGATATAGTTGTACCTTCCGAAGGCGTAATCGTAAAGTCTGAAATCTCATCAACTATTTCTGCTATAGGACTTGTAACACTAGCATCAAATTTTGTAGCTTCAGTAATGGTATAAGAAAGGGTTATTTCATTATTATACGCTTCCTTGTTAGTATCCATAAAGTACTTAGCAGGAATTGTAATTGTATATTCTCCTGGGTCGGTTATTGAAGTTGGCTCAGAAGCTTTAGAGCTTTCAAAGACAGCAAGAGCATATGTATTTGTTGCTGAATCGTAAGCACTTGGATATAAAACATAAGAAGTAGTATCAGAAGATGCTACAAGATCTCCATTACTATAAATTGAAATTCCTTGACTATCAGAACTTGCAGTTGTTAGTCCACCTTGGTAAGCTACATAAACATAATCTAACGCTGAAATGTTAGAGCCCGTTGTTGGATTAGGAGTTAGGTCAAATGCTCCATAAGGGGTTATAACGTAAGAAACAGTATATGCATCATTTTGCATAGTGCCTTCTAATCCTTCAGCGGTAAAAATTCCTTCTGGTATATATATTGTATATGTGCCACCATCAGTAAATGGACATACTTTCAAGCTATCAAGTTCTTTGGAAGTGAAAGTCCAATTCATGTCTGTCGTAGAGTAGCAAGAATCTGTGCTTGCAGCTATTGCTCCAACGCAATCATTATCTTTATATACCCAGAAACCAAAATCTTTGTCACCGTCAAAGTAGTAAGAAGTTGTGCTTGGTGTATCATTTTGTACTAAAGTACTTAGTTCCATATCATCACCATAGGCACCAATAATAACCTTATCAAGGCTACGCATAATTTCTTTTGTTTCTACGTTGGATTCAGGACTAAAGGTAAGTTCATATTTCTCACCCTCTGGATTTGTAACTGTACCTGTGATTTTTACATCACATACAAACCAATGATCTTCATTTGGCGTTCCATAAAGATGTATTCTAAGAGTACAAGAGTTTGTGGAAGCCTCAACACCTGTAAAATCAGTTGAACTAAATGAGTATAGATGCGTTGCATTGTCAGAGGTAAATTTTTGTGCTTCACTTAGAGTTGTTGTACCATTCTCATCGCTTGAAGCAATCCATGCAAAATCAATATATGATTCTTTTGAGGTATCTTGTCCATTTCCTCCTTTAATAGTAAGTGAAACAGCAGTTGGAATAAAGTTATAGCCATCTTTTAAATTAATAGTAAAGTCAATGGCATTAGTATCATCAGCAGTGGTTTGCGCTTTTGTATACTTAATTTCCTCCATACGCCAAGAATTATAACTATTCTGAGTATTGGCTACGTAACTACTATACATACCATTATCCTTTAAATTACTACCAACCTTAACGTCAGTAGAAGTAATGGCTTTAGTAATGGCATCATCTACATATGTAGTATGATATGCCGAATTGCTGTAGTCGTAATACCAAAAGTTGGCATTACCACTTTTAGTTGTTTGTGCCCATGTTGCAAGAGAGCATAAGCACGCAAATAAAATGAATAAAAATTTTTTCATAAAAAGTTTTGTTTAAAATAAAAATTAAAGTATTAATAACAATTTAGTGTCTCTATATGTGGTGACAAGCACTTTTTCTTTCTTTAAGAAAGGCTCGTTCGGGATTTTCTTTTTTTTGTTAGATTGTTTTTGCCCGCTTTAGCCC
>JAJQAH010000095.1 GCA_021203885.1 Oscillospiraceae bacterium
TCGAGTTTGAGCGCGAGCGACTTGTCGCCAGAGAGAACGATTTTCCCATCTGCCATGATGTGGACGCGATCGGGAACGATGTGTTCCAAAAGTCTTTGATAGTGCGTTATCACAAGCGCAGAAAAATCTGCCGAACGCATATGGTTCACACCTGCAGAAACTATGCGGAGAGCATCGACGTCGAGACCAGAATCCGTTTCGTCTAAAATCGCTAAACTGGGTTTCGCCATCATCATCTGCAGAATGTCGCAACGCTTCTTCTCTCCACCCGAAAACCCTTCGTTCACAGAACGAGAGGTGAAACTTTTGTCGATCTTTAGCTCGTCCATCTTCGCGTAGAGCTCCGCGTAAAACGCCTTTGCGTTCAACGTCTCGCCAGGAGCCAAACGTGCTTGCTTCATCGCGCGGATAAAGTTTGCGATCGAGACACCTGGGATTTCCACAGGATGTTGGAACGCGATAAAAAGTCCACGCCTTGCGATCTCATCTGGCTTCTTCCCAAGAATAGGCTCGCCGTTAAAAATCACCTCACCCGATGTAACGGTGTAATCAGGGTGCCCAGCGAGCGCTTTTGCCAATGTCGATTTGCCAGTCCCATTCGGGCCCATCAGCGCGTGGACTTCTCCCTTAGGAACGGTGAGCGAAAAGTTTTTGAGAATTTCTTTTCCGCCTATCGAGACGCAAAGGTCCCTGATTTCTAACACGTTATTGCTCATAGCAAACTAAGACCGTCGTCCTCACTTTGTGGTTTCCTTGGACGCCTCACCCGAGCGCCAGAAGGAACGCGTTTGGACTCCGCGTTTCTGCCTTTGCGCTTCGTGGTCGTAGCGGTGGTCGCCGTGGCTGGAAACGTGAAGACGAGCCCATCGGATGTGGCGTTGACCGTGATCTTGCCCGTGAAATCACTACCCGTGAGCAAAAGCTTTTCGGCAAGCGGATCTTCTAAATTGCGCTCAACCGCACGACGCAGCGGACGGGCTCCAAACTTTTCGTCTCCCCCAATGCTCGCCAAATACTCCGCCGCCGAAACATTTAGCTCGAGCTCGATGTTGCGAACCGCCAAACGTTGCGCAACCTTCGACACCTCAAGCTCCACTATCTTCGTCAGACTCTCTTTCGTGAGCGGACGGAAAAAGACGGTGTCCGAAAGACGATTCAAAAATTCTGGCTTAAAGGTGCGCTTCAACTCGTCGGTAAGCCGCGCCTTGGTGCGCTCAAAGTCGGCGTCCGCATTCGCCCCAGCATCAAAACCCATCGAAACTCCACGTTGCAAAAAGTCGGCACCTACGTTGGAGGTCATGATGAGAATTGTGTTCCTAAAATCTATCGTGCGACCGAGAGAATCGGTGAGGCGGCCATCCTCCAAAACTTGCAAAAGGAGCTGCACGACATCGGGGTGTGCTTTCTCGATTTCGTCGAAAAGGACGACGGAGTAGGGTTTGCGGCGGACAGCCTCGGTGAGCATTCCGCCTTCTTCGTAGCCGACGTAGCCAGGAGGCGAGCCGACGAGGCGCGAGACGGAGTGCTTCTCCATGTACTCGCTCATATCGATTTGAATGAGCGCGTCTTGTCGCCCAAACATTTGCTCGGCGAGGGTTTTTGCGAGGAGGGTTTTGCCGACGCCCGTAGAGCCGAGGAAGAGGAATGAGCCGATGGGGCGACGCGGATCTTTCAGGTCTGCCCGCGAGCGCCTGAGAGCGCGTGCGATGATGGAGCAGGCTTCGTCTTGCGCGATGACGGTTTGCTTGAGGCCTTGTTCGAGGTCGAGAAGTTTTTGTGCCTCGGATTGTTCCATGCGAGAAAGCGGGATGCCCGTCCAATCTGAGATGACGGCGAGGACGTGGTCTTCGGTGACCGAGGCGACGGTTTTATCTCTGTCGGCATGCCAGCGCGAGACGGCCTCTTCTTTTTGAGCGTTGAGGCGTTTTTCTTCTTCGTAGAGTTCGCCAGCGCGCTCGTAATCTTCTCGAGCAGAGGCTTCTTTCTTCTTTGCGATGATGTTTTGAATTTTTGTTTCGATTTGTTCGATTTCGGGGGGAAGGTCGAAGGAGTCGATCCTGACGCGTGAGCCTGCCTCGTCCAAAATGTCGATCGCCTTGTCGGGCAGGTTGCGCGAGGTGATGTATCTGTCGGAATAGCGCACGGCTGCGCGTATCGCCTCGGGCAGATATTTGCAATGGTGGTGTTGCTCGTATTTAGGCGCTATCCCCTGCAAAATTTTTAGGGCGTCGTCTTGCGAAGGCGGTTCGACTTTTACGCTTTGGAAGCGACGTTCGAGGGCGGGATCTTTTTCGACAGATTTTCTGTATTCGGAGAGCGTCGTTGCGCCGATGCACTGAATTTCTCCGCGAGAGAGCGCGGGTTTCAAAATATTCGCGGCGTCCATCGAGCCCTCTGCGCTTCCTGCGCCGACGATGGTGTGGAGTTCGTCGATGAAAAGAATCACATTCTTCGCTTTGCGAATTTCATCCATGACACACTTTATGCGCTCTTCGAATTGCCCACGGTATTTTGTGCCGGCGACCATGAGTGCGAGGTCGAGTGCCACGACGTGTTTACCAGAAAGAATTTCGGGCACCGTGTTGTCTGCAATTGCTTGCGCCAAGCCTTCGACGACCGCGGTCTTCCCCACGCC
>JAJQAH010000093.1 GCA_021203885.1 Oscillospiraceae bacterium
CTGAGACAGGCCCTCAGCTGCTCCACCCTGTCGGTACGCTCCCACGGGAGGTCCAGATCCGGGCGTCCGAAATGGCCGTAGACCGAGACCTGCCGGTAGATGGGCCTTCTCAGGTCCATTTCCCGGATAATGGCGGAGGGGCGGAGGTCGAAGATCTGCTCCACCGCTTTTTCCAGCTTCTCCTCATCGACTTTCGAAGTGCCGAACGTATCCACGCGTATGGACACGGGCCTGGCCACGCCTATGGCGTAAGCCACCTGGACCAGACACCGGTCGGCGAGTCCCGCCGCCACGATGTTTTTCGCCACCCATCTGGCGGCGTAGGCGGCCGAACGGTCCACCTTGGTCGGATCCTTGCCGGAGAACGCTCCGCCGCCGTGCGGCGCGCTGCCTCCGTAAGTGTCCACGATGATCTTCCGCCCGGTCAGTCCCGTATCCCCCTGCGGACCGCCTATGACGAAACGGCCTGTAGGATTAATCAGAAAGCGGGTGTCCTTTTCCAGCAGTTCCCCGGGTATGACCGGCCGGATGACCAGTTCCTCCAGATCGGCTTTCAGCCGTTCCTGCTCGATATCCGCGGCGTGCTGGGCCGACAGGACCACCGTATCGATCGCCAGCGGCTTGCCCTCCGAATCGTATCTCACCGTCACCTGGGTCTTGCCATCCGGTCTCAGATAATCCACGATTCCTTCCTTGCGCACCTGCGCCAGCCGGTGCGCGATCCGGTGCGCCGTGGAGATCGCCAGGGGCATCAGTTCCGGCGTCTCTTCGCAGGCATATCCGAAAACGATGCCCTGATCGCCCGCGCCCTCGTCCAGGCCGTCGGTCTCGATTCCTTCCCTGGCCTCCAGGCATACGTCCACGCCCATGGCTATGTCCGGTGACTGCTCGTTGATCGAGGTCATGACGGCACAGGTCTCACTGTCGAATCCGCACTCCGGCCGGTCGTATCCGATCTCCCTGACCACCTGGCGCGCCACCTGTGGGATATCCACGTAGCATTCGGTGGATATCTCCCCCATAACATGGATCAGGCCTGTACAGACCGATGTCTCACATGCCACCCTCGCGTCGGGATCCTGCGCAAGGATCTCGTCCAGGATCGCGTCGGAGATCTGGTCGCATATTTTATCCGGATGTCCTTCCGTTACAGATTCCGATGTAAACAGACTGCTACGCATTGTCTTCCTTGTCTTCCTTGATTTCTTCGGTTTCTCCGGTCTCCTCGATCACTTCGGCTTCCCCGGTTTCTTCGGTTTCTCCGGTCTCCTCGATCACTTCGGCTTCCCCGGTTTCTTCGGTTTCTCCGGTCTCCTCGATCACTTCGGGTTCTCCGGTTTCTTCGGCTTCTCCGGCCTCCTCGATCACTTCGGGTTCTCCGGTTTCTTCGATTTCTCCGCTTACTACAGCTTCTTTGGCCTCTTCAGCCTCCTCGGTTTCTTCGGCTTCCTCGGCTTCTTCGTTTCCTTCGACTTCCATGTCTCCTTCGATGACCACGGTTCCTTCGTCTTCTTCTTCGGAAGCGGACCGGAAGGGAGATTCCCCGTTCAAGTTCTCTCCCCGCTCCAGCACGAACGCCGCTTCGCTGACGTCATTGCACATTTTCGCGGTATCATCATCAATATACCCTCTGTCGTGCATATATTCCGCCAAAAATTCCTGGGCATCCCTGATTGCCTTCGCCGCCGCTTTGATGTCCCGTTTGGCCGCTCTTTCGGTCTCTTCGCCGGCTTGGTCTCGCTTCCAGGCTCTGAGTTTAGATTCGCCCTTGGCGAGCTTCTCGTCCGCTTTGTGTACTTTTCTTTCCCGGCGGTCCTCCCTCAGCGCCAGTTCCTTTCTGGTCTCCCTGAGAGTCGTCAGGACCTCATCAATCTGATCCACTTCCAGGCTCATGTGTCTTCCTCCGAAAGTACTCTGTTTCAGTCACTGTAAACCGCCCGGACGCCCTTATAGGTCATATAGCAGTCGACCTTGGAGGTGGTCTCGAACGGTGAATGCATGCTCAGCACGGGCACCCCGGCATCCAGGGTATCGATATTTCTGTTGGCCAGGTAGAGCGCCACGGTACCGCCGCCGCCCTGGTCTGTCCTGCCCAGCTCAGCCATCTGCCAGGCCACGTCCGCGTCATCCAGGATCCGGCGGACACGGGCCACGACCTCGGCGCTGGCATCGGAAGCACCGCTTTTCCCGCCGCTTCCGGTATATTTGCACAGTCCCATGCCGTATCCCATCAGGGCACTGTTCCTCTTTTCGAACACCTCCGGGTAAGTGGGATCATACGCCGCCGTCACGTCTGTGGACAGGCAGAACGACTGCTCCATGCAGACGGCCGGATCGATCCCGCCCGGCCGGCAGAGGTCGGCAATGAAGGTATCGAAAGCCTCGGACTGCATACCCGATACACCGTCCGAACCGATCTCCTCCTTGTCGGCCAGCATGCATACAGCCGTGCGGCGGGGCGTCTCCAGCTGGAGCAGTGCCGCAAGGCCCGCATAGGCGCAGACCCGGTCGTCCTGCCCGTAGGCGCCGATCATGGACCGGTCGAGGCCCAGGTCCCGGGCGCGGAAAGCCGGCACGGCCGACAGCTCGGCCGAGATGAAGTCGGCCTCCGTGATCCCGTACTTCTCGTTCAGGATATCCATGACCTGCAGCTTGACCCGGTCGGTCCCCTCGTCTCCCGGCATCGGGCTGCTGCCCACCAGTATATTCAGGTTCTCGGCGGGGATCGCCTCGTTCAGGGCTTTTTTCGACTGGTCTTTCGCCAGATGGGGAAGCAGATCGCTGATCGTGAAGATCGGATCGTTCTCCTCTTCCCCGATGCATACCTGGACGGAGCGCCCGTCTTTCATGGCCACTACCCCGTGGAGCTCCAGCGGGATCGTCACCCACTGATATTTCCGAAGGCCCCCGTAATAATGCGTCTTAAAATAGGCGATCTCGTCGGACTCATACAGCGGGTTCGGCTTCAGATCCAGACGCGGGGAGTCGATGTGGGAGGCGGCGATATTGACCCCCTTATCCAGCCCCTCGCTGCCGATCACGGCCAGCATGACCGACTTGCCCCGGTTGACCCGGTAGACCTTGTCCCCGGGATTCAGCGGCTCGCCGCGGACCAGGCTCCTGAAACCGCTGCTCTCCGCCAGCCGCACCGTGTAGTCCGCGCATTCCCGTTCGGTCTTGCCGAGATCCAGGAATTTCCGGTAGTCCGCGCAGTACGTCTCCAGCGCCTCTTTTTCTCCGTCTGCCAGGCCGTCCCAGGCGCTTTTCGGGTTATAATACAGTTCTTCCCGGCGCAGCTCGCCCGGTGTTTTTTCTTCGCTCATGCTTCTTCCTCCGCATGCTTCGGCGCCAGTTCCGCCACATACTCAAAGAGCGTTTTCCCCCGCTCGCCGAACTTTTCCTCATTTTTATCGTTCATGAGGACGAAATCGCAGTTTTTCCAGTACCACATATTATCATGCTGGGCGTCCATCCGGCTGCGGGCGTACTCCTCGGAGATCCCTTCCCGCTCCATGATCCGTTTCAGGCGCTCCTCGTCCGGGGCGCTGACCGCGATCGTATAGTGGCAGCGGTCCGCCAGGCCGCTTTCGAACAGGGCGACCGCGTCGATTGCGACCATATCCGCGCCGTCGGCCTCGGCTTCGCCTATAAGCCTGTCCACTTCCTTTACGATATAGGGCGACGTGACGGCGTCCAGTTTCTCCAGGGCGCCCGGACTGCCGAAGACCTGGCCGGCCAGTTTCTTCCGGTCCACGTTTCCGTCCTCGTCCAGGATCTCATCCCCGAACTGATCCGTCAGGTCCCGGCGCAGGTTTTCGTCGTCCCTCAGCAGCCGGTGATAGACATCGTCGCAGTCGATCGTTCTCCAGTCCACGCCGTCCATCTCCTGCATCAGGAGAAGTGCGGAAGTTTTGCCCGCTCCGGTGGGGCCCGTGATCCCGATTACCTTCATCATGTTTAGGACACTTCCTTTTTTATAAAAATATCACAAATGATTCTGTCTTATATTTTACTCCGTTTTTTTACGTTTCGCCACAGATTTTGAAAAAATTTTTCCGGCCTATACCCGGATCACGTGAAATCCGGACGCCCGGTTCAGCCGGTTGACGACCGCGCGGCCCACGCCCTGTTCCTGCGGACTCTGGGCCCAGATCTCCCCGACGTCCGTATCGTCGAATGCGCGCAGGGCATCGAAAAGGCGTCTCGCCTGCTCCTCCGGCTCATTCTCGCCGCCCAGGGAGACAACCTGTCTGCCGGGAAAGCAGTCGGCAAACTCACGAAAACACAGCACCCCGCACTTTTCCGGCGCGTGCGCAGCGATGTATGCGGCCGTGTCCTCGCCCCGTCCGCAGACCAGCGTCAGAGGGGCGCGGGGCGCGTAATGGCGGTACTTCATGCCGGGCGCTCTCGGCGCGGCGCCCGGATCCGCCTGTCCCTCCACGGCCGGATCCACCAGCACCTCTCCCAGCACCGCGCGCAGGCTCTCCAGCGGGATCCCGCCCGGGCGAAGCAGTACCGGCGGCGAGCAGGTCAGATCCACGATGGAGGACTCCACGCCCACCTGACAGGGGCCTCCGTCCACCACGGCGTCGATCCTGCCGTCCATATCGCGCATCATGTGCGCGGCGGTGGTGGGACTGGGCCGGCCGGACAGATTGCCCGACGGCGCGGCCACGGGCACATCGGCGGCCCGTATGATCTCCCGGCACACCGGGTGGGCCGGGCAGCGGACACCCACCGTATCCAGTCCCGCGGTGACGGCATCCGGGATCTCCTCCCGCCTCTTCAGGATCATCGTCAGGGGACCGGGCCAGAACCGCTCCGCCAGGATCCCGGCCTCCGCCGGTATATCCCGGCAGCAACGCTCCAGCCAGCCCGCATCCGGGATATGGAGGATCAGGGGATTGTCCTGGGGCCGTCCCTTGGCTTTGAATATCTTTTCCACGGCCTGCCCGTTCGTCCCGTCGGCGCCCAGGCCGTATACCGTCTCCGTGGGGATCCCCACCAGAGAGCCTTCCCGCAGAAGACGGGCAGCCGTGTCCGTATCACCGGCGGTCAGAAGGAGCGTTTTCATGTCTCCGCGCCTTTCAGACGCTCCGCCTGGTCGGCGGCGGTCAGTCCGTCGATGATCTCGTCCAGGTCGCCGTCCATGGTCTCGTCCAGTTTATGCAGGGTCAGTCCGATCCGGTGGTCCGTGACCCGGCTCTGGGGAAAATTATACGTTCGGATCCGCTCGTTCCGCATGCCGCTTCCCACCTGGCTGCGGCGCTGGCTGCTGACGCTCTCCTCCAGCGCCCTCTGCTGTTCCTCGTACAGGCGGGAGCGCAGAAGTTTCATGGCCTTGTCCCGGTTCTGGAACTGGCTGCGTTCCTGCTGGCACTCCACCACGGTCCCGGTGGGCCGGTGGATCAGACGCACCGCGGAGGATGTCTTGTTTACATGCTGGCCGCCGGCGCCCGAGGCGCGGTAGACCTGCATCTCAATATCCGCCGGATTCAGCTCGAAGTCCACTTCCTCCACCTCCGGCAGCACCGCCACCGTCACGGTGGATGTGTGGATCCGGCCGCCGGATTCCGTCTCCGGCACCCGCTGTACCCGGTGGACGCCCGATTCGAATTTCAGGCGGGAATACACGTCCGGTCCCTCGATCGTCATGACCAGCTCCTTCAGGCCGCCCAGCTCGGTCTCGTTCGAGCTGATCACCTCGCAGCGCCAGCCTCTGATATCGGCGTACATACAGTACATCCGGTACAGGGAATGGGCAAACAGAGCGGCTTCCTCGCCGCCCACGCCGGCCCGGATCTCCAGGATCGCGCTTTTCCCGTCGTCCGGGTCCTTCGGCAGCAGCAGGATCTTCAGCTGCTCTTCCAGCCGGTCCGTCTCTTTTCTGTCCCGGTCCAGTTCCTCCCGGGCCATCTGCCCCAGCTCCGGATCGCCCAGCAGCTGTTCGGCTTCCGCAATGTTCTCCTCACATTTCCGGATCGCCAGACAGGTCTCCGCCACGGGGGCTAGTTCCCGTTCCCTGCGGTTCAGCTCGGCCGTCAGACCGGGGTCGGCGTATGTCTCCGGCGCGTTGAGCCGCGCCTGGATCTCTTCATATTGATTGATAAAATCCTGCAGCTGATCCCGCACGGAATTGCCACCTTTCTCTCATGATGCCGGCCAGTCGAACAGGAAGGATTTGATCAGCCCGATGGGCTCCCGCAGGATCCCCCTGACGGCCGAGGGTAGCTGGCTGGTCGGCGCCGACAGCAGGGACAGGTTGTCCGTACTGCCGTAAACCCGCTGCCAGATCATCTTCACCCGTGTCAGGTGAAATCCGCTGGAGACCACCAGGATATTCCCGTCTATGTCGTATCCGAGATCCAGCATCATCTGCCGGGTATTCACCAGATTTTCCAGTGTGTTGACCGACCGGTCCTCCACCAGGATCCGGTCCGGATCCACGCCTCCCTCGGTCAGATACTCCGCCATGGCGGACGCTTCCGTCCTGGGCTCGTCTTTCCGCTGGCCGCCGGAGACGATCACCGTCATCTCTTCATGATCTTCCAGGTATTCCAGGGCCTTGTCCAGCCGGTCTTTCAATATATTTGTGGGTCTGTCCTCCCGGATCCGGCAGCCCAGGACGATCATCACGGAACTCTCCCCCCTGATCTGGTCGCTGCTGTTCCACATCGCCGTGATCATCAGGCCCGCGTAGCACACGATCCCCAGGATGATCACGCCGATCAGTATCCATACCAGCCGGCGCAGAAGCCGGCTCCCGGCCGATTCCATTTCAGTTCTGCCGGGGCGGCACGAGTTCCTCCAAAAAACCGACGATTTCCTCAAAGGCCATGCCTCTGGAGGCCTTGACCAGGACGGTCGTCCCGGGTGTGATCACCTGTTCCAGAACCGCCTCGGCTTCTTTTTTGTCCTGCCGCCAGTAAACTTCCGACATGCCGCTGTTCTCGGCCGCTTCCGTCATGTGTTTGGACAGCTCGCCGACACAGATCAGGCAGTCGATCCCGGACTCGGCGGCCAGTTCTCCGATCCCGGCATGGAGGGCGGGCGCCAGCGGGCCCAGCTCCAGCATATCCCCAAGTACGGCCACCCGGCGCCGGCAGCTGCTGTCGGCCAGCGCCAGCACCGCCGCCCGCACGGACTGCGGATTGGCGTTATAGGTATCGTCCAGGATCACGATATCGTCTTCCCTGTGCAGGACATTCATCCGCATCTTGGTGGGCACGAAATTCAAAACGCCCTGCGCGATCTCCTGTTCCGTCAGCCCAAAATGAGCGCCCACGGCCGCTGCAATCAGGGCCGGATAGACCATGTGCTCGCCCAGTGCGGGGATCTCCAGCGGGAACGTCCCGTCCGGGCCCTCCACCCGGCAGCGGATCATCTTTTCGCCGTCGCTCTCGATATCCACGGCCCTGTAATTGCAGACGGAACTGCAGCCGCACCAGACGATGGGGTTGCTGATCGTGTCCCGGAC
The DNA here is from genome assembly GCA_021203885.1 of Oscillospiraceae bacterium. Lineage (GTDB taxonomy): Bacteria > Bacillota > Clostridia > Oscillospirales > Oscillospiraceae > JAJPXI01. The sequence continues at coordinate 7,478 of JAJQAH010000093.1, forward strand.
CGACAGGAGCATCTCATCGTCTCCGTTCAGGACCGCCGGCGCCCCCGGCTTCGTGTGATTGAATATCTCGCATTTGGCTTTCAGAATATTTTCGATGGACCCCATATTTTCGATATGCGCGACGCCGATGTTGGTGATCACCGCCACATCGGGCTGGATGATCCAGGAGAGATAATCGATCTCGCCCGGATGGTCCATTCCGATCTCCAGCACGCACATCTGACAGCTGCTGTCCAGATCCAGCAGTGTCAGCGGCAGTCCGATCTGGTTGTTGAAATTTCCCTGATTCTTGTGCACCCGGTATTTCTCGCTGAGCACGGCCGCCACCATGTCCCTGGTGGTCGTTTTTCCCACGCTGCCGGTGACCGCTATGAACGGTATGTCGAACCTTCCCTTGTACCATTTGGCCAGATTCCCGAGGTCCCTTTCCGTATCATCCACCTTGATATAAAACTTGCCGGGCAGGAGCTCGTCCGGCTCCCACGCGGTCAGGCAGCCGGCCGCCCCCGCGTTCAGTGCGTCCCGGATGAAATTGTGACCATCGTAGTTTTCCCCGACCAGCGGGATAAAAAGGGAACCCGGATGGATGTTCCGGCTGTCGGTATCCACCTGTTCGATCACGGTGTCCAGACAGCTGTCATCCCCCAGAAGCTGCCCGTTCAGGGCTTCCCGGATGTCCCCCACTGTCACGTTCTGCATGTTATTCTGTCCCTTCCCTTTCCTCTCTGCGCTGTTCAACAGAGACATCCAGGATCTGCTGACACAGATGGGGATAGTCGATCCCGGCCGCCGCCGCTTCCTGGGGAAGCAGGCTGGTAGGCGTCATTCCAGGCAGAGTATTGATCTCAAGGAACCAGATCTCTCCCTCGTCATCCACGATAAAATCCGCCCTGGCGTATACGCTCATGCCCAGCTCCCGGTATACCGTCACCGCGTCCTGGCAGAGTTTTTCCTCCAGCTCCGGCGGGATCCGCGCGGGGCAGATCTCCCGGGCCGCCCCCGGCTGGTATTTGCTTTCATAGTCATAAAAGCTCTGCTGCGGGATGATCTCGATGGGCGGCAGCGCCCAGTCCTCCAGGATGCCCACCTGGATCTCCCGGCCGGCGATATACTGCTCCAGGACCAGTTTGTCTCCTTCTTTCGCGTCCCGGCTCAGCGTGGATCTCAGTTCCTCCGCCGAATGAACGATGGACACCCCGAGGGAGGACCCGCCGTCCACGGGCTTGACCACCAGCGGATATTCCGATTCCTCCGCCAGCGTTTCCAGATTCTCCGGCGAATACCGGATGGTGGTCCATTTCGGGGTTTTGACATGGCCCGAGACGATCCGCTTGGTCAGTTCCTTGTTCATGGCGACGGCCGCGCTCAGGTACCCGGAGCCCGTATAGTCGATCCCCAGCAGATCAAAGGCCGCCTGTACCCGGCCGTCCTCGCCGCTCGCCCCGTGCAGGGCGATAAAGACGGCATCGGCAAGCCGGCACAGCTGAAGCACGGAAGGGCCGAACAGGCTGTCGCTCTTGTCCCTGCGCTCGTTTTTTACCTGCTCCAGGTCCGGGGCCTCCCTGCTGATCCTCGGTTCGCTCTCCCCGGTCAGGAACGGCTGATCAAAGCAGGCCTCCAGCTCCCCGTTCCAGTTTTCCAGGCCCACATACTGATCGACCATTACGGCCTTGTGGCCGAGCCTGCAGAGAGCCTGGGTCACTTTCGCACCCGAGGATAAAGAGACGTTCCGTTCCGGAGACAGCCCTCCGGCCAATACGACGATTTTCATGATGAAAAACCCCTCTCAGCTTGTCCGCTCATGTGCATAAGCGGCATGGACCGCCGCCCGCTTCCGGACGGCCCGTTTTCTGATGATTATACCATTTTTTTGCTGTTTCCACAACCGGGGTAAGAATACAAAGCAAAAAAGCAGGAACCCGTTTCCTCCCGAGAGGCAAACAGCTTTCCTGCTTTTTTTGACACGTTTTTGCCGGAATCTTACAGGCGTTCCTTGACCTTGGCGGCCTTGCCCACGCGTCCGCGCAGATAGTACAGCTTGGCCCGGCGCACTTTGCCGTGGCGGACCACTTCCAGTTTCTGGATCGTGGGCGAATTGATCGGGAATACCTTCTCCACGCCCACGCCGTAAGACAGACGCCGCACAGTGAACGTCTCGTTGATCCCGCCGTGTTTCTTCGCGATCACGGTGCCTTCGAACACCTGGATGCGCTCCCGATTTCCTTCCTTGACTTTCAGATGCACTCTGACCGTGTCACCCACTTCGATCTCCGGTGTGGATTCGGGAAGCTGTTTTTCATTAAACGCTTTTAATAAATCCATGATTTCCTCCCAATATTCAGGTGTTCATGAGTGCGCATCATGCGCCCCAGAGGACCGCCCGTGTTGAAGCTTTGCTATGATATCATAACCGGCCGGAAAATGCAAGTGTTTTTTTCTGCCCCGCCGGCCCGGATCCGGCGGAAAACTCCTCCTGCCTTCCCTATATCAGATCCACGATCAGGCAGTACACCACGATCGCCAGTGCCGAAACCACGGTCAGGACGATCAGCGTGATGATCTCTTTCTTATTTAGCTTCAGCTTCGTGTTCCCGGTAAACGTCAGGCCCATCCGGTTGGTCACCGGCAGGATCGCATTGAACAGCACCACCAGGATCAGCGCCTCCAGCGGGAACAGAGCCAGGTTCTTGATCATTCTCGGCAGGGACAGGAAATTATAGGCTTTTCCCATATACAGCGTATAATAAGGGATCATGATCAGCGGATTGAGGATGATGTTGCACACCAGCGTGACGGAAAAACGAGCGAGGATCACTCGCAGGCCGGTGATCGGTGCCCGGTAGAAAAACAGAGCGAACAGCAGGCCTCCCGCGATCTCCACGAAAATAAACGGGAAAAAATAGGTCCCGCTCGGGAAGATGATGGCCCCCAGAGTATCGCTGACCGCCGAGGCCAGGATCGCCATGACCGGGCCGTAGATCATGGATCCCACGGAGTTGAACAGGAAGCCGAAAGTAATGGACAGATTCGCGGCGATGGGAATGGAAAATGCCTTGACGCCCACGCGCAGGGCCGTGATCACGGCCGCCAATACCAGCATGCGTGTGGATTTCATTTCGCACGCCGCCAGGTACCAGTACTCCTTTGAAAACGGGGTTGGAAACAGGTCTTTGCGGATTCTGTTTGCGGGGCCGTCGCTGTTTTGGGGGGCGGGTTTGGTTGCTGTAGAGGATTCGGACATAAAAATCCCTCCTTTATGTATTTGGCAGCCCGGCCATGCCGGGAATGCCGCACAAAGGAGGATCGATTCTGCTCCGCTATGCGGCAGCGGGATGCGGAACACACACTGCGGCCGCAGGGCCTTTTGTTCGATGGGCAACTCCCCGTCCCATCGACACTCCGACACATGCGCTCCTACTCTGCCTGACTTGTATTCTACTCCGGACACCGACAGATTGCAAGCGAATTTGGAAATTTTTTCTTGTGGAAGACGGCTGTAAGGCGTATAATGAAACCCTAGATACATTCGGGGAGGAGGTGGACCTGTGAGCGCGATCGTGGCCGTTAAGCGCTTTGCTTTCATGCTGGCCGGCGTGTTCGTAACGGCCTTCGGGCTGGCACTTTGCGTCAAGGCGGATCTGGGCATTTCCCCTCTTACCACCCTTCCGAATGTTCTGAACACGATCGTTCCGGGCATCTCCCTCGGTACGTTTACCTTTTTGCAGCACACGCTGTTCTTTATTCTGACGATTCTACTGCTGCGACGGGATTTTAAACCGTTTCAGCTTCTGATCCTTCCCAGCTCCTTTGTCTTCGGTTTTTTTATCGATCTCAGCGAGCTGATCCTCGAGCCCCTGCCCGTGCCCAATTATTTTGTTCAGTTTCTGATCCTCGTAATCAGCCTCTTTATCGTGGGGCTGGGATTCAGTATGATCATCAATTCCGGTGTCGCACTGGACGCCAATACGGTCTTCGTGAATTCTCTCTCTCTGCGGACCGGAAAATCGTACAGCGTGCTGAAAGTCATTACCGACGTGACTTGTGTGGCCATTTCGGCCGCTGTGGGACTGATCTTTCTGCACAGGATCGTGGGCATCCGGGAGGGCACCGTGATCATGGCCGTGTTCACCGGATTCGTTGTGGGCCTGTATAACCGCCTGCTGTGCAGGGTCGAGCCGTTTCTGGCGGCGGGCGGAAAATCATCCGGCGACGGCTGAACCCCGAAACGCAAAAAAACGGCTGGCCCGCGGCTGCCTGATGCGGCCCGGGTCAGTCGTTTTTCATTTCCAGCCCTCTCCGGAAGCGGATCAGAGATCGTTTTCCTCCCCATGCCTGTCGGTGCGGT
>JAJQAH010000104.1 GCA_021203885.1 Oscillospiraceae bacterium
ACGGCGAAACCGAAGATTACGGAGTGTTGGGGAGCTGTGACGAGGAGTTCGTCGCTGGGGATGAAAGCTTCGACATCGGTGTTGAAGCAAGAGAGGCCGTTGTAGGTAGCGATCCAGATATTTTCGCCGTCTGGGAAGATGTGGTTTATCCAGTTGTTGACTGGTTCGTTGGTGTTGTAGTCGGAGTTTTCAGTGGTTGAGAGGAAGGATAGTGCGGTATTGGTAGTTTTATCGAGACAGAAGAGTCCGTTGCCGTAGGTACCTATCCATAGACGGTTTTTATCGTCGAGTGCTAGTGCGGTGGTGCAGTGGTTGAAGTTAGGTAGTGCTTCTTGGAGGCAATGGTTGAAGTCGGTTGTAGTATGAGTTATTGTATTGTAGGAGATGAGTCCACCAGCGTAAGATGCGAGCCAGAGGTTAGTGTTATCTTGTTTGATAGCCATTATGGTGGGTGGGATGTTAGTTGTGAGGTGTTGTGAGGTGCCGTTATTATCGACGAAGTAGAGGTAGTCGGAGTCGATAGCTATGAAGATGCCGTTGTTGTTAGGTTCGAGCGCCATAACGCATCCAGAGCCTATGTTGAAACGGCCACCTGGTCGGAGTCCGTAGTGGGTGATGTCTGTAGAGGTACGTGGCATCATGAGGAGGCCTTTTTGGAAGAGTCCGAGCCAGAGGTTGTTGTCGTGGTCGAGGAGGATGGCGTGGATTTTAGCTTTATCGAATTCGATGTAAGGTGCGAAGTACTCGACACGTTCGGTTTGTTTAGTTTTGAAATTGAATTGGAAGAGGCCGTTACCGTCGGTACCTACGTAAGTTATGTCGTTGACGGTAGCTATGTCCATGACCATAGCTGGGTTAGTGGTGTTGGTAGAGAAGCCGCTGTTGAGGAACATGTCTTCGTTTTCGTTGAAGTAGTAGAGGCCTTCGTTTATGTTGAGGAAGATGTGTCCGTTGGATTGTTTGACGAAGGAGTTGGCTGGGATGATGTGGTCGTTTTCGATATTGATAGAAGAGATATCTCCAGTAGAGATGTCGCAGGCGTAGATACCATTTTTGTAAGAGACGAGCCAGAGTTTGTTGGTGGCGTCGATGGTTATAGAAGAGATGAAGTCGATAGAAGCGAGGTTTTGGAAGGGGGTATCGGTGGTTGCGACGTTATCTTTGAGGATGAGGAGTCCTCGTCCTGAGGTAGCAATCCAGACGTTGTTGTTTTGGTCTTGTGCTATGGAGGTTACGTGTGCTTCGGTGGGGTTGCCTTTGACGAGGAGTGGGATGTCTTGGAAGGTGTCTGTAGAGTAGTTGTAACGTTGGAGTCCAGTTTGCGTACCGATGAGGAGGGTAGAGTCTGTGGTTTGGAAGAGGGTTTGGACGTAGTTATTTTTGATACGGTGTTCACCTTGGTCGGCGCGGTAGATGGTGTTGTATTGTCCGTTGTATTTGTTGAGTCCGTCTTCGGTAGCAATCCAGATAAATCCGAAGTTATCTTGGATTATGTCGTTTATGAGGGAGTTAGATAGATGTTCTTCGGAGGTAAGGAGTTTAGGTCTTTGTGCGAAGAGGCTGAGTGGGAGGGTGAGGAGGTTTATTAGGATGAGAAGTTTCTGCATTGTGGTAAAAATAATTGTTTATAGGCGTAAAGTTAATAAAAGTTTTTATTATACGCCAGAGAAAGCAGAAAAACCTCCGTCGATTGGTATGATAGTTCCAGTTATGAAGGATGCGGAGTCGGAGCAGAGTGTAATGACCATGGCGTTGAGTTCGTCGATATTACCGAAACGGCGCAAGGGGGTTTTAGCTATGACTTTGTGGCTACGTTCGGTTAATGAGCCGTCAGGGTTGAGGAGAGCTGAGCGGTTTTGTTCTCCTATAAAGAAGCCTGGTGCGATGGCGTTGACACGGATTTTTTCGGAGAATTTGAGTGCCATTTCGGTAGCGAGCCATTGAGTGAAGATATTTATGGCTGTTTTTGCCATTGAGTAACCTGGGACGCGGGTGAGGACGGAGTAGGTAGCCATGGAGGAGATGTTGATGATGTTGCCTGATTTTTGTGTAGCCATAGTTTTGCCGAAGACGAGACAGGGGTAGACAGTGCCGTACATATTGAGGTCTATGACTTTGTGTAGGTCTGGGATGGTCATGTCGAAGATAGAGTGGTCGTCCATGATAGTAGCACCTGGGACGTTGCCACCAGCGGCGTTGACGAGGATATCGATGTGTTGGTATTTGTTGATGATGTAGTCGTTTAGTTCTTGTAATTTTGTGGTATCGAGGACGTTGCAAGCTGTACCGTCGATGTTACCGAATTGTTTGAGTGAATTGATGGTGTTAGCTACTTTTTCTTGGTGTTGTCCGATGATAAAGACGGTAGCACCTGCGTCGAGGAGTGCTTTAGCGATGTTGGAGCCGAGGACACCTGAGCCGCCGGTTACGATGGCGAGTTTGGATTGTAATGTTTTCATGGTAGAATTTATTTGATTAGTTTATAAAGTTTGTAGATAGTTGCGTAGATTAAGATTGTTGGTGTGAAAGCTCGAGCAACGAGTTTGAGGAGGATCGAAGGATTTTGGACGAGTTTAAATGCTTGCAAATATAGTGGTT
>JAJQAH010000030.1 GCA_021203885.1 Oscillospiraceae bacterium
GATGATCTACTAGTCTCATCGCCAATTTTTATAATACCTTTGTACCTATTTTGTGGTTACAATTCAGGGGGTAGGGTAAATAGAAAAACCCCGGAACGTACGCAACAATAACGTCATTTTGTTAATCCAGAAAACGCCAGAAAGAATTTGAAAAAACTTTTGGGCGTTTTTTCTGTTAGAAACTCACATAACCTCGCAATAGCGGGGTGTTTTTATTTTTTTATATATTACGTTATTTTGACTTGACATATACTATATAATGTGTTATTATGATAACACCTAACGATATAAGGAGAGCAATCATGCCTCAGGTAAAACATTACGACAAGCGGGTAGGCATAACGTATGTCTATGATGCTGTAAACTATTATGACCCGGAAAAGAAGCAGTCCAGGTCCAGACGCAAGCTGGTTGGGAGGCTTGATCCGGAAACTGGTGAAGTCGTTCCCTGCGGTAAACCCGGAAGGCCGAGAAAGAACGCGACGGAAACTCCTAACGCTGAAACGGAGGCCTACTACCAGACTATGTACGAGGACGCCAGCCGTAAACTGTCCGCGAAAGACAAACAGATAGCCCGTCTCGAGGAAAAGATTACTTCGCTGCAGCAAAAAAACCAGGAATATTATAAGGAACTGGAAGCGCACAAGAGGAAATTCGCGGCGATTGCCAATTCCTGCAACGACGAGTTGAAATAATCTGTACGTTTAGAGGTTTCCATGTCCACTGCCGAAAGTGTATACAAGCGCATAATATATGAGCAGAATCAGACTATCTCTTACCAGGACAAAAAGATAGCCCAGTTTGAAAGCGGCGAAGCCTATGTGCTCATGAAGAAAGCCTGGGATGAAGATGTCGCTGTTCTCAGGAAGGAGATCCGCGACATTAGACAGGCTCGTCTTGAGACGGAGAAGCTTTTGGAGACCTCACGCGAGAATTGGTTTGAGCAGATTAGAATATGCGCGGAAGAGTATGAAAAGAAACTTGCAGAGAAGGACAGAGCCCTTGAGCATATGAAGTTCCAATTAGCTCAAGTCGAAGAAGGGGAAGCACACTACAAAGAGCTCTATCTGAAAGAGAAAAAGGCACGTGAGGAGGCCGAAAGGGAACGGGCGGAAATAAAGGACAAATACGACGCGGCGATGATACGTTTGAGTCTGAACCACAATAATTCAGGCAAAGACTCTAAGTTCGATCCGAATCATCCCCCGATAACCGTAAGTAGCCGAAAGGTAACGGGCAAGTCTCGTGGCGGACAGAAAAAGCACCACGCCAATCCAAGGCCTCATTATGAGCCGACCGAAACGGAAAAACTGCCCACGCCCGAGGAATTTCTGAACAATCCTAAGAGGTACTATAAGGTTGAGGAGATGCACAGGCAGGTCGTTGACATATACATTGTGAGAAAAGTCAAAGACTATGTCGCCGATGTGTATATGGACAGGGAGACCGGGAAAAGGGTTCATGCCGAATTTCCCCCGGAAGCCAAAGACGACACGAATTACGGCGACACCGTGAAGGCATTCGCTTTTCTGCTTCACAACGAACTGTGTGCCTCACTCGGCAAGACGCGTTTGTTCATGGCCGCGGTTCTCGACGGCCTGACCCTTTCCCAAAGCGGGATACACAATCTCGCGAAAGAATTTGCAAGAAAGACGGAAGACGAGCGTAAAGGGATTTTTGACGCGCTTGCCTCCGCTCCCGTGCTGAACGGCGATTACACATATGCCAGGGTCGCCGGATTTGTAAAGGCCATAGCGATATCTTACGCAAACGGCGAGATGTTGTTCCAGGCCGAAGAACACAGGGGCAACGAGGGATTGAAGGACACGCCGATATACATAAACGATGGGACGTTGGTATGTGACGGAGAGTTCGCTCTTGTGAAGGTCGCAGGCAGCAACCAGCAGTGCTGGGCACATCTGATAAGATATCTCATCCTTTGCACGCAGGTTGAGGGGTATCTCAAGTGGCCGTTCCTAATGCTGGCTTGGATAACCAGGGCGATTGCCTACATAAACAGCGTAAAGGACGAGGCTGAGACATACAGCAAAGACGAGGCAAAGAAGTTTGAAGCCGAATATGACAGCATCCTCAAGGTTGCCGAAAAGGAATACAAGGAACATCCACCACGGGATATCTTTAAGAAGGGGGAGAATCTGTATAACAGGATGCTCGAAAAGGAAAGTCTCCTCCGTTTCCTGTATGATCTGAACGTTCCCCCGACAAACAACATCTGTGAACAGGGTGCACGGAAGGTGAAGATAAAGCTCTCGGTGGCCAAGTGCTTCCAAAGCTTTGCCGGACTGGATTTATTCTGCCGTTGCCTGACTATTCTGGAGAGTACCAAGCTGTCCGGAGGGAACCTGTACGAAAAAGTTAAGGAGGTTTTTGCAAGGAAATGAGACTCCGACGGATTATACCGCCGTGTATTTGAGCACCGATAAACAATCCCGGGAGGCCAAGCCATGTGTCTGGCCCCCTGTTGTTAGTTTCTAACAAAAGTGCCTTACCCCACCCCCTGAATTGTAACATTTTGTGTGATACTTACAAGAATCGTTTAAAAACCCTTAACAACTACGATTTTA
>JAJQAH010000106.1 GCA_021203885.1 Oscillospiraceae bacterium
ACCTACATGACCGAAATCCTTAATATGGGTGATGATGACGGCCCGGATGATTCCGACATGAAGGAAAATAACATGGCACACTTCGCCGGCGCCGGTGTCAATGTGGATGCAGGCGGCCCGCCGGAAGATGAAGGACCTGCAGAACCGCCGTCACTGGGCGATATGGTTGCCCGTCCGCCGAGAGGTGTTCCGTTTGAACCCGGTCCACAGCCGGAACAGACAGAAGCGCAGGGGAAAGATAATTCCGCATGGCTGAGCTGGGATGGCAAGCGGGCCAGGATCAAAGATCTGGATACTTACCTTCTGAACCACAGACAGAGGATGAAACCCTGCACAGCCTTTGATGCTATGAGCGATGAGTCCAATGAAAACCGGCTGTTTGGTGAGTGCAATAAAGAGAAAGACTTCATGCATTTTGATTCCTATGTTGCACCGGCTCTGGAACAGCTGAAGGATCAGTTCCCGGATGATTATGCAGAGTATTATGAACCTTACTGCGAGGCTTTGAATAATCCTGAGCAGGAGAAATGCAAATATCTGTACAATCCATTCAACTATGTGACGCAGCCTGAGAATACCCATGCTGCCAAGTATAACAGAATCCGGGTCGGCGCATCCGATGCAGATACAGCGTTCACGGTCTCCATGGCGCTGGCGTGCAAAATGAAGGAATACGGCTCAGATGTCAATTATGAACTTGTCTGGGACAAACCGCATTGTGAGGCAGATTATCCGGGCGAAGTTATTGACTGGATTAAGGGTATTACGTTATAATAGACAACAGAAGTAATTGAGCACGTGCGAACAAAGGGCCCTTCGATTACATCGGAGGGTCCTTATTCACGAAATTATGGCTTAGTTGGAGGTAAATGCATATGGGAATGGATTACAGTAAAGCCAAGGACTGGATCTTGCGGGAAGATTCCTATGACCATAATCATCTGGGAAAGACCGAGGCGATCATGGCTCTGGGAAACGGATATATGGGTCTTCGGAGTGCGGCGGAAGAGCAGTACCTTGGGGAGACCAGGAATCTTCTGGTCAACGGCACCTTTAATAAGGCAGATGATACGGCTGTCACAGAACTGCCGAACGTACCGGATATGACGAACATAGACATCCGGATCAATGGAGAGCGGTTTACGCTGGATCAGGGAGAGATCGAATCTTACACCAAAGAGCTGAACATCCGCACCGCAGAGTTAAAACGGGAGATTGTCTGGACTTCTCCGCTGGGAGATAAAGTCAAACTGACGTTTTACCGGATCGTCTCTTTAAAGCGGCTGCACGATTTTGCGATTCGTATAGAACTGACACCCCTCTCCGGCGACGTATCGGTTGAGATGAGTTCCGGGATCAACGGACAGGTGACCAACACCGGCGCCCAGCATTTTACGGATGGGGACAAACGGTTATATGACGGCGTTTACATGCAGTTTGTACCGGTCACGACGCAGTCCGGGATCACTTTTGTTGTGAGTACCTGTCATCAGTTTATGAAAGATGATAAGGAGATTGATGTGCCGATCGAAATCTACATGAAACTTCGGAAGATATACGGGATTTTCAATGTAGACGTAAAACAGGATGAGACACTGGTCATGGAAAAGTACTGTGATGTCTACACGGACCGGGATATCGATATGAACGGCAAGAGCCAGGAAGAAATGCAGTCCATTGCGCTCACGGAGCTGAAAGATATGGAAACCATCGGATATCATGCACTGGCCGAAGAATCTGCCGAAGAGTGGAAAGAAGAGGTCTGGGATCCGGTGCCGATCACGATCGAGGGCAACGACTATGACCAGTTCGCGATCCGGTTTGCGCAGTATCACATGCGCGTGATGGTGCCGGCTCATGACAGCCGGATGAACATCGGCGCCAAAAGTCTGACCGGGGAAGGTTACAAGGGGCATTGCTTCTGGGATACAGAAATTTTCCTTCTTCCCTATTATATGTTTACACAGCCGAAGGTCGCCAGAAGGCTGGAGGAATACCGGTATCTGTCTCTGCCCGGCGCCCATGCGAAAGCTGCCGCCAACGGATATTCGGGTGCCATGTATCCCTGGGAATCTGCCTGGCTGGATGACGGCGAAGTGACGCCGGAGTTCCTGGATGTGGATGTGGTCACCGGACGTCCGAACAAAGTCTGGACCGGTTTTATCGAGCAGCATATCACCTCTGATGTGGCTTTTGGTGTCTGGCAGTATTATATGATCACCGGCGATCAGGACTACATGGATAAATGTGGATATGAACTGATCTTTGACACGGCCCGGTTCTGGGTCTCCCGGCTCGAGACTAAGTGCCGGCAGATCAAAGAGACACTGGATCCGGAGACAAATGAGATCGTGCTGACCGAGACGGACACGGAAGACGGACTGTACCACATCTGTGATGTGGTGGGACCGGATGAATACAAAGAGCACAAGACAGATAATGCTTTTACCAATTACATGGCGGTCTGGAATATCAAGACAGCAATCCAGTACTACGAGGATCTGAAGGCAGGTCATCCGAAGATCTTTGAGCGCCTGAACGAGAGACTGCAGCTGGATCAGTACTATGA
>JAJQAH010000070.1 GCA_021203885.1 Oscillospiraceae bacterium
ACAATCTCGTATGGATTACGCCCTGATATATTGTGCGACCAACGGGAGCAAAATAACCAGGGTTCAGCTTCCGAAGGTATGCAATGTTTGCCGCACTTCGTAATTGAATACCGAGCGATAGCGACACCCCGCCATTGTTCCTTCGAACAATCTCGTATGGATTACTCCCTGATATATTGTGCGACCGAAGGGAGCAAAACTTAAAAGAGCGTATGGCTGAGGAAGAGAAGAAAGAAAACTCCGCGGGTGCTCCTGAAAAGGAAGCGCGTCAGAGAGGCTATAATTATAACAGCTACTACGGTTATAACTACTATGGTGCGGGCGGCTACGGTGGTTACGGAAGCGCCATTGCCGACGTTGCAGGGAGCATCAGCGAAACGATGCAAAACCGCACGTTGGGCGATTACGTAACAATTTTTCGCGAAAGAGTTTGGTATCTCATTCTCTCCGTCTTCATCGTTGTTACTGGCGTTTTGGTTTACACGTATAACGTTGTTCCAGAATATACTGCTGCTGGACGCGTCCAGGTGTTGAGGCAAGCCTTCAACCTTAGTGGCGGAGTTAGCAGAAATTCTTCGGATACGGTGGGCGGACAAGACGACTTCATGACGCAAGTCGAGATTATGATGAGCGAAAAAATCATCGAGCGAGTGCAAGCTCGCCTGACACAGGAAGAGCTATCGGAAGTCGTCGATCCTTACCGTGCAGGAAACATCTTTACGGGGCCCCTCACCCCTGCAGAAGTCATCGCGGAGCACCGCTCCGTTCAGCCCAAAAAATCTACCTTCATCGTCACTGTCGCCTACACCCACAGGACGCGCGAAATTGCAAAAAAAATTGCAGACTACTTTATCGATGAAATTTGCAAGGCGAACATGGAAATGCGCCAAGTTAGAGTTTCGCCAATCATCGATTCCACACGTATTAAGATCGAACACTTGCAACAGCAACTCGACGACGAACGGCGCGAACGAGCCGAACTCGTCAGGCGCGAAGACTTGCTCAATATCGACATGGGCACCGCCGCATCTGAGCTTTCTGCGATAAACGCTACTCGCGACAACGAGCGCAAAAGCTATGAAGACCTACTCGCCATCCGCAACGAAATCGATCAGGTAAAACAGAATGGTGGGAACCTCGCCGAGCAGCCAGCTATCGCGTCAAACTCTCTTGTCGCCACGCTTCTTTCTCGCATTGCCGACCTGCGAATTTCCATAAGCACTATGCGTGAAAAATATGGCGAGAACCATCCGCAGTTAATTCAAACATTGGAACAACTTGCCTCCGCAGAACGAGAGCTCAAGGCCGCCATAGAAAAGGCGGATGCAGAATTCCAAGCCAACTTCGTCGCCTCCAAGCGGCGCTACGAATCTGCTCAAAGGCGTGCCGTAGAAAAAAACGCGCAACTCTCCCGCCTGCGTGAGGCGAGCACTCAGCTCGAAACGATGGATGGGCAGATCCGCAACGACGCAGAGCTTTTGCAGAGGCTAAAGATAAATCTCGAAGACCAGAATTTGATGCTAACTACTACGGCGACCTCCATCGTTCAGGTACTCGACGATGCTAACGTGCCAAATTTCCCGTCGAACAAAAACTTTTTGTTAAACTCACTCTTTGGAGTTGTGGGTGGGCTCGTGCTTGGCGCAGGTATCGTGGTTTTAATGTCCTTTTTCGACGACAATGTTAAGTCCGCGAAAGATGTGGAAATGTCGCTCGGGATTCCACTTCTTGCCACTATTATTCGTTTGCGTGGAAAAGACTTAAAGGCGAAGGCGAATCTTGTCCGAGAAGGCAACAATCACGCGATGGTAGAAGCTTTTATAAGTCTTTATTCCGCACTGAAACTACGAAGTGCGGTAGATGATGGTGAAGTTTCAAAGACGGCCAAAGTCATTGCCACTACTTCCACAATTCCTTCTGAGGGTAAAACTTTCGTTTCCGCAAATTTGGCGCAGACTTTTGCTAACCATGGAGAAAAGACTCTCTTGATCGATGGTGACTTGCGCTTGCCCAATGTGGCTCGTTCGCTCGGCATTAAGGACAGCGAGCATGATTTGTTGAAATACATGAGTGGCGAGAAAGAGCTCGATGATGTGATCATTAAAGACATCCATAACGGCCTCGACGTTCTCGTTTGCAGTGATGGCGTCGGGAATTCGACGGAGATCATCAACAGCAAGAAGTTTAAAGAGATGATAGAGACCTTGCGTGGGCGCTACGACAAGATCCTCATCGACACTCCACCTATTGCAGCTGTGAGCGATGTTTTAAGTGTTCTCCCACTTTGCGATGGTGCGATCTACGTTATCAAGTGGAATACGTCTCACCGCCTACTCGTAAAAGCGAATGTTCGTCGTTTAGAAGAAGCCAAGGTACCTGTTCTCGGCGCGGTATTAAACCAGGTCGTAGGCCATATGGCACACAGATACACATACACCTACGCGCCTGGCTACAACAATAGTTACTACCATAAGCGTTACAGCAACAGTAGCACTCAAAAAATTGACGTGAAATAGTCGCGTCAGACCGCGTTGAAATCTCCAGGCGAGCCATG
>JAJQAH010000105.1 GCA_021203885.1 Oscillospiraceae bacterium
TTTGCGGGGTTTTTTTTTCCTTATTATAAAACATTTCGTTTATTTGTACCTCAAAAAACCCCGGGTCCCGCCCCCGGCGGCAGCCGGGACCGGACGCCGTGTCCGTTTCGGGAAAGATCAGATCTGCCGCAGCTTCATCATGTCCGGAAGGTCGGCAAAACCCAGCTTCTCGTAGAGCCGCCGGCCCTCGTCCGACGTCTCCAGGTAGATCTTGGGCACCTGCCGCTCCTCCGCCCTGGCGATCAGCCAGCGGACCACGGCTTCGCCCACGCCCCGGCCGCGGAAGGGGGCTCTCGTGTAGATGTTCATCAGGTAGGCGCACGCCCCGGTGGGGTTGTCCGGCGACGGCATCTCTCTCGTCAGGCACAGACCGCCGCAGCCCACGATCTCATCGTCCAGCAGCGCAAAGCAGGCGATATGCCCGCCCGCCGGCAGCTCCTTTTCGTAGTAGTCCCGGTTCTGCTCCTCCAGGTCCGCAGGATACGGGCCCAGATCGGGCGGGAACACGTTTCTGAGCGTCTCCATCCGCCACTGCATCAGAAGATCCAGGTCTTCGATGCCCGCCTGCCGGATCTGAATGTCAGCCATGATCCTCTCCTTTTTTCACCACCGGCAGCTTTTCGGTGTCCGGCTTGCCGTTCAGGGTCAGGGGGATCTCCTGCATCTCCACGAAAAATTCCGGGATCATGTAGGGCGGCAGGTTCACCGCCAGCTCTTCCCGGATCTTTTTAATGTCGAGGCCCGGCTTTTCCGGCACCACGTAGGCGACCATGTAGGGAAGGTCGTACTGGTCGTTCAGGGCCCGGACCACGGCCTGCCGCACGTTGGTGCACTGCATCAGCCGGGAAGTCACCTCTGCGATCTCCACCCGTTTGCCGTAGATCATGATCTGGTCGTCCATCCGGTGCAGGAACGCGATGTTGCCGTCGGGCAGCCAGTAGCCCAGATCCCCGCTGCGGTACATGACAGTCCCGTCCGGCAGCGTGACGAAGGCCTTCTGTTCCTCTTTATGGTCTCCGATGTAGCCCATGGACACCCCGTCCCCCAGGATGCAGATCTCGCCGGTCTCCCCGGCGGGGACCTCTTTGTCCCCCTCCGGGTCCAGGATGCGGATCTCCACGCCCCGGATCGGCTTTCCGATGGGGTAGGTGCCGTCCTCCAGCACTTTTCCCGTATTGCAGTGGTAATAGGTGGCGCAGACCGTGGTCTCGGAGGGTCCGTACGTATTGTAGACCGCCGCCTTATCCAGAAGATTCGTGACATACACCCCCCGCAGCACGTCGCCGCCGCTGATCAGAAGCCGCAGGGTACCCGGGATCTCCGGCAGCTGGTTCATCTGGGCCAGCAGGTAGGGAAAGCCCGACAGCATGGTCACCCCGTGCCGCTCCGCGAAGGCCATGGACGCCGGCACGCTCTCCCAGTCCTCCGCCGCCGGGATCGCCAGCGCCGCCCCGTTCAGAAGGCTGCCGAACACCTCCTCCACGAAGATGTCGAAGGTGCACACCGAGTTCTGCAGCATGATGTCCCCGGGCCCGGGCCTGAATTCCTCCGCGAAGGCCCGGACGTAGTGGCATACGTTCCGGTTCCGGACACAGACCCCCTTCGGGCGGCCCGTGGTGCCGGAGGTATACAGCACGTAGGCGGGCTTCTCCGGGTCCTGCGCCGCCGGGGGCGCAGCCGGCTTCGCCCCGTCCCGCAGGATCTCATCCGTCATCCGGACGGGAAACCCCTCCGACTTGCCCAGAAGGTCCGGCTCGGTCAGGATGAAATCCACCTGCGCCTCCGTCATCATGTCCCGGATCCGGCCGGTGGGAAAATCCGGCTCCGCCGGGATATACCGGGCGCCGCTTCGAAGCACCGCCAGGATGGAGGCGATCATCTCCGCCCGGTGGTGCAGGATGATGCCGACGCTTTGTACTTTATCCGGAAAGCCGGCGGCGATCCGGTCCGTCATCTGGTCCAGGTCCCCGAAAGAAAGCACCCGGTCGTTCTCGATGACCGCGGGTTTTGCGGGATCCGCGCTGACCTGCTCTTTAAAAAGCGCGTATATCGTATTATTCGGTTCGTCCAATCTTGTCACCTCTCCAAAATCCAGTCAATGCCGGCGGCCGTCCGCTTAAAGGCGTTGACGTAGTGGTTGCCGGGATTCAGTACGAAGACGGAGTCGATGCCCTTCCCGGCGTAGAATTTCTGGATCTCGTCCGTATTTTCCTGCACGGTCTTCAGGTATGGATTTTTGGTTTTGCTCTCCTTCTCCCCCAGGGAGAAATACACCGCGTCCGGTTTGGCCTTCATCTCATGGGAGAAGATATACTCCTTCAGGTCCGGGAACCACAGAGAGCCGGACATGGTGGCGGCCCGGGAGAAGACGTCCGTCCGGTACAGGGAGTAGATGGCGAACAGGCCGGCCAGGGAGTAGCCGGTAATGCCCCGCCAGGCGGGCTCCCCCTCCACGTTCTTTTCGGCCTCCGGCAGGATCTGCTCCAGCAGCACCTGCAGGAAATCATCCGCCCCGCCGGTGCAGGGGGTGTCGTTTTTGGAGATGGGCGGGATGTCCCAGGGCGCCATGTCGTGGTTCCAGTCCAGGTTTCCGATGGCCACCAGGGTGCAGTCCGGGGCCTTCATTTTCTCCAGCTGCCGCCGGACCCGCTCCCCCTCCTTCGCGAAGGTGTTCAGGTACACGACCGGCCGGCCGGGCTCCCCGGCCGGGAAGACTTTCACGTCCTTCCCCTCTATCTTCAGAGAGATCATGCGATTTCCCTCCTTTTCCGGTTTTCAAATCATCTCTCGCATTATACTACACCCAAAAAGAAAATAAAATGTGAAATAAATATAAATTCTTGCCTCCAAAGCCGATTCATGTTATACTGTTTTTCGAAAAAAGGAGGCCGGCCGTCCGGCAGCCCGCCGCAGGGAGGCAGCGGGCCCGGGAGCCGGGATTTTCTTCGGCACGCGATAAATTGCCGCAGTGTCCCCCCTGTTGGGGCTCAGTATTATTTCCATGCAGAGTCACGGCAGCGGAGGACCTGCGGATTTTTTATATTTATGAGAGCGAGAAGGAGGAACCCCATATGCCGAATCGGAAAACAGCCGTTCCCTACCGGGGAACGCCGGAGCAGGAGGCGGAACTGCTCCGGGCCATCGAGGAATACAGAGACCAGCCGGGCGCCACCATGCCCGTGCTGCAGGCGGCCCAGGAGATCTTCGGGTATCTGCCCGAGGAGGTGCAGATCATGGTCGCGGAGGGGCTGGACATCCCCCTGGAGGAGGTGTACGGCGTCGCGTCGTTCTACTCCCAGTTCACCCTGAATCCCAAGGGGAAGTACCAGATCAGCGTCTGCCTGGGCACCGCCTGCTACGTGAAGGGATCGGCGGAGGTGCTGGCCGCCGTGGAGGAGTACCTGGGCATCGAGAACGGGTCCATCACGCCGGACGGCCTTTTCTCCCTGGACTCCTGCCGCTGCCTGGGCGCCTGCGGCCTGGCGCCCGTCATGAAGGTCAACGACGAGGTGCACGGATGCCTGACCCCCGAAAAGGTGCCCGGCATCCTGGAATCCTATAAGGAGAAGGAGGGGATCCGGTCATGAAGAGCCTGGCGGAACTGCGGGAGATCCGGGAGGTCATGAAGCGGCAGGTCCTGCTGACCGATCCGGATTCCGATGAGATCCGCGTCGTGGTCGGCATGGCCACCTGCGGCATCGCGGCCGGGGCGGAGCCCGTGCTGGAGGCCTTCCTGGAGGAGGTCAGAAAGCGGGGCCTTGAAAATGTCACGGTGACCCAGACCGGCTGCATCGGGCTGTGCCGGCTGGAGCCCATCGCGGAGGTGCACTTCCCCGGAAAGGAGAAGGTCACCTACGTGAAGCTGACGCCCTACATGGTCCCGAAGATCGTCAGCGAGCACCTGGTCAACCACCGGGTGGTCAATGAGTACACGATCGGGGCCACGGAACAGGGGGTGGCCGAGTCATGAGCATGGTCAGATCCCATATCCTGGTGTGCAACGGCGCCAGCTGCTCCGCCTGCGACAGCGGCATGGTCCACGAGTCCTTCGAGAAAGAGCTGAAAAGCCACGATCTGGAGGATCAGGCCCGGGTGGTCCGGACGGGCTGTTTCGGCCTTTGCGAGCTGGGCCCGGTGGTCATGGTGTATCCGGAGGGCGCCTGCTACGTCCATGTGACCCCCGCGGACGTGAAGGAGATCGTGGAGGAGCACATCCTGAACGGCCGCATCGTCACGCGCCTCCTGTATACGGAGGAGGAGGGCGGCGGTCAGTTCGCCACCTCCCTGGACGACACCGATTTTTACAAACACCAGCTGCGCATCGCGCTGCGCAACTGCGGCGTCATCAACCCCGAGAGCATCGACGAGTACATCGGGGTGGACGGCTACCTGGCGCTGGAGCGGATCCTGACGGAGCAGGTACCGCCCCAGGAAGTCATCGACACAATCAAGGCCTCCGGCCTCCGGGGCCGGGGCGGCGCCGGATTCAGCACCGGCCAGAAGTGGCAGTTCACAGCGGACGCGCCCAGCGACGACGGCGTCAAGTACGTATGCTGCAACGCCGACGAGGGCGACCCGGGCGCGTTCATGGACCGGTCGGTACTGGAGGGCGATCCCTTCTCCGTCATCGAGGCCATGACCATCGCCGGCTACGCGGTGGGGGCCCATCAGGGCTACATCTACGTCCGGGCCGAGTACCCGGTGGCCGTCCAGCGGCTGAAGAGCGCCATCGAATCGGCCCGGGACTACGGCCTGCTGGGGGAGAACATCCTGGATTCCGGGTTCTCCTTCGACCTGGACCTGCGCCTGGGCGCCGGCGCCTTCGTCTGCGGCGAGGAGACCGCCCTGATGGTGTCCATCGAGGGCAAGCGGGGCGAGCCCCGGCCGCGGCCGCCCTTCCCGGCGGTCAAGGGCCTTCTGGGCAAGCCCACCCTTTTAAACAACGTGGAGACCTACGCGAACATCACCTGGATCCTGAACAACGGGGCCGAGGCCTACGCCGCCATCGGGACGGAGACGTCCAAGGGCACCAAGGTCTTCGCCCTGGGGGGCAAGATCACCAACACGGGCCTGGTGGAGGTCCCCATGGGCACCTCCCTGCGGACGATCATCGAGGAGATCGGCGGCGGCGTGCCCAACGGGAAACGGTTCAAGGCCGCCCAGACCGGCGGCCCCTCCGGCGGGTGCCTGCCCGAGTCCATGCTGGACACCCCCATCGACTACGAATCCCTGACCGCGGCCGGCTCCATGATGGGCTCCGGCGGCATGATCATCATGGACGAGGACAACTGCATGGTGGATATCGCCAAGTTCTTCCTGGAGTTCGTGGTGGACGAGTCCTGCGGCAAGTGCACCCCCTGCCGGATCGGCACCAAGCGCCTGTACGACCTGCTGTGCAAGATCACGGACGGCAACGGCACCCTGGAGGACCTGGACACGATCGAGGACCTGTGCAATCACCTGAAGAGCAGCGCCCTGTGCGCCCTGGGCCAGAGCGCGCCCAACCCGGTGCTGTCCACGCTGAAGCATTTCCGGGAGGAGTACGTGGCCCACGTGGTGGACAAGCGGTGCCCGGCCGGCGTGTGCCGGAACCTGCTGCGCTACTATATCGATCCGGACAAGTGCAAGGGCTGCACGCTGTGCGCCCGGAACTGCCCGGCGGACGCCATCGCCGGCGCCCCGAAGGTGGCCCACGTCATCGATCCGGACGTGTGCATCAAATGCGGCACCTGCATGGAAAACTGCCACTTTAAGGCCATCAGCCGGTGCTGAGGAGGGACGGAAACATGAGCGAAGAAAAAATGGTCACGTTAAAGATCAACGACATCCCGGTCACCGTGCCCGAGGGCACGTCGATCCTGGAGGCGGCCCGCAGCGCGGGCATCAAGGTACCGTCCCTGTGCTACCTGAAGGACGTCAATGAGATCGGCGCCTGCCGGATCTGCGTGGTGGAGGTCAAGGGTGCCCGCAGTCTCATGGCATCCTGCGTCTACCCGGTCTCCGAGGGGATGGAGGTCTATACGAATACGGAGCGGGTCCGGGCCTCCCGGCGGCTGACGCTGGAGCTGATCCTGTCCAACCACCGGATGGAATGCCTGACGTGCTCCCGCAACGGCACCTGCGAGCTGCGGCTGCTGGCCTCCGACTTCAATATCGACGCGGTGCGGTACGCCAACGACCAGCTGCTGCCCAGCATCGACGACTCGGCTGTCCACCTGATCCGGGACAACTCCAAGTGCGTCCTGTGCCGCCGCTGTCTCGCCGCCTGCCGGAAATACCAGGAGGTGGGCGTCATCGGGCCCAACGACCGGGGGTTTCAGACCCACATCGGCTGCGACTTCGACCGGGACCTGGCGGAGGTGGACTGCGTGTCCTGCGGGCAGTGCATCGTGGCCTGCCCCACGGGTGCGCTGACCGAGCGGGACCAGACCCGCCAGGTATGGGACGCCCTGCACGACCCGTCCAAACATGTGGTGGTCGGGCCCGCCCCGGCGGTACGGGCCACCCTTGGCGAGTGCTTCAACATGCCCGTGGGCACCAACGTGCGGGGCAAACTGGCCACCGCCCTGCACCGGCTGGGCTTCGATAAGGTGTTCGACGTGAATACCGGCGCCGACTTCACGATCATGGAGGAGGGGACGGAGTTTCTGCACCGGCTGGAGGAGAACGACAACCTGCCCATGATCACGTCCTGCTCACCCGGCTGGATCCGCTACTGCGAGCAGGACTACCCCGACATGATCCCCCATCTGTCCACCTGCAAATCGCCCCAGCAGATGTTCGGCTCCCTGGTCAAGAGCTATTACGCCCAGAAGGAGGGCCTGGACCCGAGGGATATCTTCGTGGTCACGATCATGCCCTGCACCGCCAAGAAATACGAGGTGCAGCGGGAGGAGCAGCGCATGTCCAACGGCTGCATGCCCGTGGACGTCACCCTGACCACCCGGGAGCTGGCCCGCATGATCCGCGCCGCCGGCATCCTGTTTGACGAGCGGCTGCCGGAGGGCGACTTTGATGAGATGCTGGGCGTCTCCACCGGCGCGGCCGCCATATTCGGCACCTCCGGCGGTGTCATGGAGGCGGCCCTGCGCACCGTGGTGGAGACGGCCACCGGCGGGGAATCCGCGCCCATCGACTTTACCGAGGTCCGCGGCATGCAGGGCATCAAGGAGGCGTCCTACGAACTGCCCGGGCGCACCGTCCGGGTCTGCGTGGCCTCCGGCCTGCACAACGTCCGGACCGTGCTGGACGGTGTCAGGTCCGGCGAGCTGGACTACGACTTCATCGAGTTCATGGCCTGTCCCGGCGGCTGCATCAACGGCGGCGGGCAGCCCCACCACGTGTCCGAGGAACGCTCTTTCCAGAATCTCAGTGCCCTGCGGTCTCAGGCGCTGTACGAGCTGGATGCGCAGATGCCCTTCCGCCGGAGCAACGACAACCCGGAGCTTCAGCAGATCTACAGGGAGTTCCTCGGTGAGCCGGGAGGCCCCATGGCCCACCAGCTGCTGCACTGCACGTATGTGCCCCAGCCGAAATACCATTTCGAGGAGGAGCCCGTCTGATCCCCCGTATTTTCATGGCCCGGAGGCGCCGAGCGCGCCTCCGGGCCTTTTTTTGTAAAAAAGATCCGTCCCGGCAGACGCGCCCGGGGCGGATCTCTTTCTGTCTTCTCCGCTTCAGGAAGCCGGCTGCTCCAGCCGCATCAGGTCCTCGAAAACGGGGTCGGATTCTCTTCTGATATCCAGATCGGCGACCGTATCGAAATAGGTCGAGCCCGGATTGATCTGGACGATGCCCGCATCCCTTTTCTTATAGTCCCAGTAGAGGTGAGTGTAGCAGCCGTTGGCCCCGATGATCAGGATCAGATCGGCCCTGCCCATCCACTGCTGGGCCTTCTCCAGCTCCGGCTGCAGGATCCCCGCGTGGCTGTATATGTTAAAGGGCAGCAGCATGCCCCCGCAGGCCTCGCAGGTCGGCATATGCCCCTGGTTCCAGATCTCGTAGCCGTACGTCCGCCGGCCGCACTGGGTGCAGACGTTCACCTGGAAGCTGCCCTGGATCTCCGCCACCTTTTGGGAGCCCGCCATGGTGTGCAGGCAGTCCACGTTGGTGGTGATGACGCCCTGCATCTTCCCCTCGTGCTCCAGCTCGGCCAGCGCCTTGTGGGAATACGTGGGGCCGTGCTCGAACATGGACCGCAGAAAGGTCCGGTAGAAGCCCTGATACATCTTTTCCGGATCGCCGGACCTGATGTCCCCGCCGCCGAAGCCGGCACCGCCCCGCATGCCCGCGTAGGTGACGCCGCCTGCGGCCACCGAGATGCCCGCGCCGGTGATCGCCACCGTGAAGCCGCTTTTGTCCAGCGCGTCGTGGAGCTTCCGGATCTGCTCCTCCTGGTCTTTGATCGTGTTGTCGTTCACAGTTCTTCCTTCCTCCGTTCTCACCAAATCTCAAAACCCGGTCTACTGCCCGAAATTCCGGCAGAACTCCCGGTAGTTGTAGTCCTTGCCGTCTTTGCACAGCACCGCGAAGTCCGCGTGGTCGAACTCCGTCCGGCCGGCAAAGGCGCTCTT
Source organism: Oscillospiraceae bacterium (assembly GCA_021203885.1). Lineage (GTDB taxonomy): Bacteria > Bacillota > Clostridia > Oscillospirales > Oscillospiraceae > JAJPXI01. The sequence goes on from JAJQAH010000105.1 coordinate 8,574, forward strand.
GAAGGCGTCGGAGACGACGGCCGCGTCGTTTCCGAAGGCACCGCATCCGAAGGCACCGAGGATCAGGTTTTTATAGCCCAGGCTCCCGGCGGTGGACAGAATCCCCCGGATCCGGTCATACAGCATCTTTTTGTACTCCTCCTCGCTGAACCCGTTCAGCCCGAAGCGGATATTGGGCGCGGAGCAGGTCAGCACCGAGATCGTGAAGGGCTCATCCAGCAGGTTATTCTCTCCGTCCCGGAAAACGGCCACGTCGGGTGACACCATCACGGCATCGGATCCCATGCGCGTGTCCAGTTCCTTGTTATATTCATAATACTCCTTCGCCGCGTCGCTCTCCAGCGACTGAAGCAGCGTGCTCTTCCGGCACAGGTCCTCCTCCTGGCCGTTCATGCCCTTCCGCACGCCCCCGCCGGGGTATACGGCGCTGGCCAGGTTCAGAAGAAGGATCCTCCCCTCTTTCGTCCCGGCGGCGTAGACGGGGTCGTTGAATTTATCGTGTGCGAGGGAAAGTGCGTCCTGGTCCACGCAGCTGAACGAGCAGGTGCACTCTCCCTCCGAAGTATGCCCGGCGGACAGCTTTTCCACCTCGTCCGGCAGCAGCACGCGGACGGCCGACATCTGGGCTTCGTTCAGCTCCAGCTCCACCGTCCTGCCGTCTTTTTCATACTGCACGTTTTTGCAGATCTCCAGCGTCTCCTGCAGGATCTTCAGGTTTTTCTGCTTTTTCTCCTCTTTCTCCCGGTTCTTCTTTTCGATCTCCTCCGGCGTCAGACCCTCGTTTTCCTTCCGCTGCATCTCCTCATACATCTTCTGCATCTCTTCCGGCGTCGGATTTCCCATACCCGGCATGGTGTCACTTCCTCTCTTTGGTCACTCGTTGACGAGGATCTCGGCGAACACCTTTTCCGCGTCCCGCCGGATATTCAGCACCGCCAGCTGGTCGAATACCGTGCTGGCCGGGTTGATCTGCACCACGGTGGTGTCGGGGCTCAGTTTTGCCATGTACTCATCGCTCCTGAAACCCGTGGTCCCCATGACCATGATCAGATTCGCAGCGGCGATCATGTCCTGCGCCTTTTTCATCCGCTCCTGCAGCTCGCTGCCGCCGCGGCCGAAGTTGGACGGCATCAGCGGGCCCCCGCACTTGGGGCAGCGCGGCGCCTCCCCGTGGCCCCAGACCGTGTAGTCGTCGACCCGGGCCCCGCAGTCCACGCAGACGTTGTCCGCGAAGCTGCCCTGAAATTCTATGACGTTCTTGGAGCCTGCCGCCTCGTGCAGGCAGTCCATGTTCTGGGTGACGATCCCCTGCAGTTTGCCCTCCTTCTCCAGCTCCGCAAGCTGCTTGTGGACCGGTCCCGGCCCTTTCTCGAAGGTGGCGTCCAGGAAGGAGTCCTTCATCAGCTGGTAGAACTCGTCCGGATGCTTTCTGACGTACTCCGGCGTCAGCTTCCGCATGAGATCCATCCGGCTCGTCTGCTGCTTCAGGCGCCGCATCCCGTAGTTATAGGAGATGCCGGCGCCCGTCACGGCCACCGTGTTTTTGCTGTTGTCCATAAATTCTTTCAGCTGTCTGACATCATCGTCCATCATGATAATCAACCTCTTTTCTTTTGAAATTTGTTTTTGATTACTTCAGTGTCCCGTCAAGCCAGGCCTTCACCTGATTCTCGTCCACCTTGTTCAGGCGGATCCCCGGGTGCAGGGTCGCCCCTTCGCAGTTCTCCTTCAGCTGCTCCTGCGCGCCCTCCGGGCCGCTGGCCCCGCTGGTGCAGAAGGGATAGATATCCTTGCCCTTTAGATCGTGGGAGGTCAGGAAGGTCAGGATCAGCTGCGGGCACTTGCTGAACCAGATGGGAAATCCCAGCAGGATCCGGTCATACTCGTCGAAATTCTCCGGCCCCGGCTCGATCTCCGGCAGTTCCCCGCCGGAAAACTCCTTGCGGGAGATGCCGAGGGCTTTAAAGTAACTACCGTAGTTCTTCTTTCCCTTGATCTCGAACAGATCTCCGTCCGTCAGCTCGGCCAGCTGCTCGGCCGTGCGGCGAGTCGTGCCGCCCCGGGAGTAATAGGCGATCAGTGTTTTCATGCTGGATGCGCTCCTTTCCTCTTTCAGTCCGTCTTGCTCTCCTCTTCCGCTCCGAACATCTCCTCGAAAACGGAGTCCGCGTCCCGGCGGATGTTCAGGTCCGCCATGCTGTCGAATCCGGTGGCGCCGGGGTTGATCTGGACCACCTTCGCCCGACGGTTCCGGTGGGACCAGTACGCGTTTCCATAGGGGCCGTTGGTCCCGATCAGCAGGATCAGGTCCGCCCTCGCGATCATCTTTCTCGCGTGCCGGACCTCCTCGTGGTCCAGTCCGATATGACTGTAGAAGGGAAACAGCCAGATCGGGCCGCCGCACTCCGTGCACTCCGGCACCTTTCCGTGGTTCCAGATCTCGTAGTCGTCGTAGTGGAGACCGCAGTCCATGCATTTGTTCACCTGGAAGCTGCCCTGGATCTCCGCCACGTTTTTTGATCCTGCGATCGTGTGCAGGCAGTCGATGTTCGTGGTGATGATCCCGCTGAGCTTTCCCTCCTCCTCCAGCCGGGCCAGCGCCTTATGGGCTTCGCTGGGCCCGCAGACGAACATGGAGTGCAGAAATGCCTGATCCAGCAGTTTGTAATACTGCTCCGGCTCGTTTCTCAGCATGTCCTCCGAACCCAGCGCCATCAGCCCCTGGGTGTCGGAGTGGTCGAAGTTCAGCCCGCCGGCGGAAAACGAGATCCCCGCCCCGGTGACCGCCACCGTGTTCCGGCTGTTCTCCAGAAGTTCCTTCAGTTC
>JAJQAH010000071.1 GCA_021203885.1 Oscillospiraceae bacterium
GCATTAAGCAGGACGAAGACCGATATGGCAACAAGCTCGGTTTAACGTTCGGTCCGGCCACCGGAGCGGATTACACGAGCACCTACAAAGCGCATCTGACGCAGGACGAGTATGATCCGGACAACGAAAAGTACTGTCTCCACTGGATGACCTGGGAGGAGATCATCGCGCAGAGCGAAGAGGATCCGACCGTGTTTCAGGAATGCTTCGAGAACGGATGTACGCATGCCGTCAATCTCAAACTGAATTCGACGCTGCTTGCCACATCCTACGAGAGCGCGATGGACAGCGGAGACGGCGCAGGCGTGCTCCTTGACAGCGTCAATCCCTCCTACCGCAGTTTTTCCACGTCCAACGCAAATCCCGGCGGCTGGCCGGGCTCTCTGCTGCGGGCCACGTTAAACGGGAAGGACCGGTATACCTCCAGTAACCTCACCACCGCGCTGGACGCGAGCGACAGTCTGTTCTCCTGCTTCCCGTCGGAGCTTCGGGACGCGATCGTCCCCGCGGCGGTGACCTCCGACACGAAAATCAGCAGCAATAAAGATTCGCGGGAACCCCAGACCATCTACGACAGGCTGTGGCTGCCCTCCGGAAAAGAAGTCTACGGAGATGACGGTACCAACAACGGAGTCATTCACGAGAACGAAGGGACGCTCTCGCAGAGATCCGAGCATTTCGGCATCACAACAGAAAACTACGGCAAGCTGGTCAATTACGATGAAAATGGCACGGCCAACATCTGGAAACTGCGTTCGCTGAGTACATCGGGCAGCTATACGTATTTCAGCTATCAGGTGATCGCGGACGGAAACTTTGAGTTGGCCGGTTTTACCAATACCACGGGCGGCATTGCGCCCTGCTTCTGCCTGCAGGGCACGGAGCATGAGATCAGCGAGGACTATTATGACGTGAAATACGCGGTGTCCATCTGGGGCATCAACCACGACATCGACGAGGACGGGAACATCCTTGGCTTAACGTTCGGCCCGGCCACCGGGAAGAGCTATATCGATGGCTATGTCGCGCATATAGACGAGGACGCATTTGATCCGGATAATGGTTCCTACTGCATCCACTGGATGACCTGGGATGAGATTGCGGCGCAGGCCGCGGAGGACCCGACCGTGTTTGAAGAATGCATGGAGAAGGGCTGCACGCATTCCGTCAATCTCGCGCTAAACGAGACGCTTATGGAAGTGAGCTATTCCACTTATATGGACGATGGGGACGGCGTGAGCGCCCTTTATGAAAGCATCAAAAGCGACTATCGGAAGTGGAACGATTCCAACAATACCACTGGCGGATGGCCTGCCTCGCAGATCCGGGCGGTTTTAAACGGGAAGGACGAGTTGACCGGAGACTATGCTCCCAACGCGTTGGACGCGTCGGATTCTCTGCTATCCTGCTTCCCGGAGACGCTGCGGAATCTGATCGTTGCCAAGGCGGTACCGTCCTCCACGGTCGTGGACAGCGAAGAGAAGGATGACATCGCGCTTACCAATGACAAGTTGTGGCTGTTCTCTCCGATTGAAGGATGGGACTACTGCGGCACAACAACCAGGGATCAATACCTGAATCCCTCGGAAGGCGCGCTCTACGAACGCTCGATCGCGTTGGGCATCTCGACGGAATATGACGACGCGCTGTACCAAATGGTATGCTACGACGAAGAGGGCGCTGCGCAGCCGTGGTTCCTGCGCTCGATCTACAGCAGTACCCAGGTGGAAAACGCCGCTAATTCCAGGGCCTATTTGACCTATTCCTACGCGCAGGCCACTACCCTGGCCTGCTCCCCCGGTTTTTGTCTGGGCAAGACGGAGGCAAAGGCGGGAGATAAGTCCGATCTGCAGGCCGAGTACGACGCGGACCTGGAGCTGGACCAGTACGACTACACCGAAGAGAGCTGGGCGGTGCTCGTGGAGGCGCTTGAGGAAGCGAAAGCGCTCTTAGATAAAGGCGCCGTGACGCAGGATGTGATAGATACCGCGCTGAAAAAGCTGCAGGCCGCGAAAGAGGATTTGGAGATCACGGTCAACAAAACGAAGCTGCAGGCGGAATATGATGAGGACATCCGCTTAAAAGAGATCCACTATACCGCGGAGAGCTGGAAGCCGTTTGGAGAGGCTCTCGAGACCGCGAAAGAGCTTTTGGATGAAGAGAATCTGAATATCGCAACGCAGGAGAAGGTGGATGCGGCACTGGTTGCGCTGCAGGAGGCGAAGGCCGGTCTGGTCCGGGTGTTTGAGACTTCGACCGTGAACTACGCGGTAAAGATCTGGGGCATCGGCCACGACAAGTATTCCTTTGACGGCGGCAATCTCACCTATACCACGGGCCTGACGTTCGGGCCGGCGACGGGCGACAACGCGGGTGGAGACGGCACCGGTTATCTCAATACCTATAAGGCGCACCTGACCGAAGCGGAGTATGAGGCGGACGAGGACGCCTACTGCATCCACTGGATGGACTGGGACGAGATCATCGCGCAGAGCGAAACGGACCCGTCGGTCTTTGAGGACTGCCTGAAAAAC
>JAJQAH010000086.1 GCA_021203885.1 Oscillospiraceae bacterium
GGGTATCTGGTTTGTCTGTGCCGACATGGACGGCGAGGAGATGTACGGAGTGGACCTCACCGGTCCCATCGGGCTCGTGATCGGAGCCGAGGGCCAGGGGGTCAGCCGCCTTGTCAAGGAACACTGCGACTTTGTCGCGTCCATTCCGATAAAGGGCGAGATCGCCTCCTTAAACGCCTCCGTCGCGGCGGGGGTGCTGGCCTATGAGGTCGTGCGGCAGAGAGGACAGAAGCGCTGAGCTAAACACAGAAGGCCGCCGGCAGCTCCAACACACCCCAAAATCGAGGGCGGAGCGCATACGAAGCGAAGGAGAAGGGCCATGGCAGACTATGAAAACCTGACGGATGACGCGCTGATCCGCCGGCTGCGCGGAGGCGATACGCGCGTCATGGATTATTTGATGGACAAATACAAATACCTCGTCCGCAGAAAGGCGAACACGCTGTTCTTGCTGGGCGGCGACACCGAGGACCTCATCCAGGAGGGGATGATCGGCCTGTTCAAGGCGATCCGCGACTACGAGGAGGACGCCGGCAGCTTCTACCGCTTCGCGGAGCTGTGCGTGAACCGGCAGATCTACTCGGCCATCGAGGCGGCCGCGCGGAAAAAGCACGGCCCGCTAAACTCCTACATCTCGCTGTCCGGCGGCGAGGACGAGACGGAGGGCACCTTTTTGGAGGACGCTGCGGCCGCCAATAACCAAAACCCGGAGCAGATCCTGATCGACCGCGAGAGCGTGGAGGATGTCCTGACCCGCCTGCGGGAGCACTTGAGCCCGATGGAGCAGATCGTCCTCGGCTACCACCTCGATGGCATGAACTACCACCGCATCGCCGAACAGATGGGAAAGTCCGAAAAGTCCATCGACAACGCGCTGCAGCGGATCCGCAAAAAGACGCAGGCGCTGCTGGCCAAACGGAACTAAAAAATTGACTTTTCGTGTTACCTATTGTATAGTTTAGGATGCTGTGAAACGCGGCATAGACAACACGCTGATGTGGCTCAGGGGTAGAGCACTTCCTTGGTAAGGAAGGGGTCACGAGTTCAAATCTCGTCATCAGCTCTCGCAACAATCTCCCGTCCTGCGGGAGGTTGTTTGTTTCGTTGACAAATACCCGCAAAAGAGAATACAATACCCCTGTAAGGACGCGGAAAGAAAGGGATCGTTATGGCAAAAGAACTGTTCGTCACAAAAGAAAAACTAGAGGAGATCGCACAGAGTGTGCCGACCCCCTTTCATCTCTATGACGAGAGGGGCATCCGCGCGAACGCGCAGGCGGTAAACGAGGCGTTCTCCTGGAACCCGGGATTTCGCGAGTATTTCGCGGTGAAGGCGAACCCGAACCCGTTCCTTATCCGTATCCTGCAGGAGTGCGGGTGCGGGACGGACTGCTCGTCCTTAACCGAGCTCATGCTCTCGGACGCGCTCGGCTTTTCCGGGGAGCAGATCATGTTCTCCTCCAACGATACGCCGCCGGAGGAGTTCGTCTACGCGCGAAAGATCGGGGCGGTCATCAACCTCGACGACTTTACCCACATCGCGTATCTGGAGGATCTGCTCGGGGCGCTTCCCGAGACGTTGAGCCTGCGGTTTAATCCGGGCGGGCTTTACACCTTAAGCAACGGGATCATGGACAATCCCGGCGACTCCAAGTACGGCTTTACGAGGGACCAGATCATCGAGGGATACCGCATCTTACAGGGAAAAGGGGTCAAACGCTTCGGCCTGCACGCCTTTTTGGCCAGCAACACCGTGACCAACGAGTACTATCCGGCGCTCGCGAAGACCCTGTTTTCGCTGTGCCTTGCGATCCGGGAGGAGACCGGCGTGTCGATGGACTTTATCAACCTCTCCGGCGGGGTCGGCGTGGCGTACCGCCCGGAGGAGACCCCGAACGACATCTGCGCGATCGGCGACGGCGTCAGGCAGGCCTATGAAGAGGTGCTCGTGCCGGCCGGCATGGGCGAGGTGGACATCTACACCGAGATGGGGCGGTTCATGCTGGGGCCCTACGGCTGTCTCGTGACCCGGGCGATCCACGAAAAGCATATCTATAAGGAATACATCGGCGTGGACGCCTGCGCGGCGCACCTGATGCGCCCGGCCCTCTACGGCGCCTACCACCATATCAGCGTGGCGGGCAAGGAGGACGCGCCCGCCAACCGCACGTACGACATCGTCGGCTGCCTGTGCGAGAACAACGACAAGTTCGCGATCGACCGGGAATTGCCGGAGATCGAGAGGGGCGACCTCCTCGTTATCCACGACACCGGCGCGCACGGCTTTTCCATGGGATACAACTACAACGGGCGCCTGCGTTGCGCGGAGGTGCTCTTACAAGAGGATGGCAGCTTCCGGCTGATCCGCCGGGCGGAGACGCCGCGGGACTATTTTGCGACGTTTGACTGTTTTGACATCATCCCGGACTTAATATAAAACACGGGCGCTTGCCGGAAAAAAGTAAAATTTTATAAAAGCCCGGGGATCCGTTTGGATTTCCGGGCTTTTGCCTGCCGCTGGCCGGA
>JAJQAH010000081.1:0-35925 GCA_021203885.1 Oscillospiraceae bacterium
GCGGCAGCTGCTTCTTCGGCTGCGGGAGCCTCTTCAGCGGCAGGTGCTTCTTCGGCTGCGGGAGCCTCTTCGGCAGCGGGAGCCTCTTCAGCAGCAGGGGCCTCCTCGGCAGCGGCTGCGCCGCCTCCCTTGTCCGCGATGGCCTTCAGGACGATCGCCAGCATGGTGATGGGGGACAGCATGGTACCCAGGACCTGGGCTTCCAGGGTCTCCTTGGACGGCAGTTCGGCCAGCTGCAGGATCTCGTCCAGGGGAAGGACCTTTCCGTCCATGAATCCGGATTTGATCAGGAACTTCTCTCCCTTGAACTTCTTGGAGTAGTTGTTCATGATCCGCATGGGACTGATCGGATCTCCGTCCGAAAGGGCCAGGGAAGTGGTGCCGTTCAGGAACTCTTCCAGCCCCTCCAGTCCGCTTTCCTTGGAAGCGAAACGGAGGTATGTGTTTTTGATGACCGAATAGTCCACGTCATTTTCCCGGCACTCGGAGCGCAGTTCCGTGTCCTCCGCCACCGTGATACCTCTGTAGTCGACGAGCACGCCGCTGGAAGCATTTTTCATCTTCTCGGCAAGCTCCGCCACGATGGCCTGCTTCTCACTGAGAACTTTTTCGTTCGGCATAGATGATTCACCTCCAAAAAACAAAATGCTGTTTCGCGTCCAAAGACACAAAACAGCACAAAAAGACACAAGTTTTTGATACTGCGTTCTCGGCGGGACTTACAAATGCCTGCTGTCTTTGAACACAAACGAGATTATACCACCCGGGGAGCCGCACTGTCAAGTGTCTCCCCGGGAAAAAATCAATTATTCAGCAGCGACAGGGAAAGTTTGGCTCCGTTGATCTTGATTCCGGGGCCCATGGTGGACGCCACGGTGCAGGAGCGGATATACTGGCCCTTGGCCGCAGCCGGTTTCGCCTTGATGATGGCACCCATCAGGGCATTGAAGTTATCGATCAGTTTCTCGGCGCCGAAGGAGACCTTGCCGATCGGGCAGTGGATGATGTTGGTCTTATCCAGACGGTATTCCACTTTGCCGGCTTTGACTTCCTCGACGGCCTGCGCCACGTTGGGTGTGACCGTGCCGGCCTTGGGGGAGGGCATCAGGCCTTTCGGACCCAGGACCTTGCCGAGGCGGCCGACCGTACCCATCATATCGGGGGTGGCCACGACCACGTCGAATTCAAACCAGTTTTCCTTCTGAATGCGATCCACCAGGTCGGCGTCGCCCACATAATCGGCGCCGGCGGCCCGGGCTTCGTCCGCCTTCTCGTTCTTGGCGAACACCAGGACCCGCTGCTCCTTGCCGATGCCGTGGGGCAGCACGATGGCGCCACGGACCTGCTGCTCGGCGTGGCGGCTGTCCACGCCCAGTTTTACGTGCAGTTCCACGGTCTCATCGAATTTGGCGGTAGCCGTTTTGACCACCAGATCCATGGCTTCGGCCGTATCGTACAGATTTGCCTTGTCATACATCTTTACCGCGTCGCGGTATTTTTTACCTCTGAACATTGTGCATGCGCCTCCTTCTTATTCCTCGACCAGGACGCCCATGGAACGGGCGGTGCCGGCGATCATGCTCATGGCGGATTCAATGTTGGCCGCGTTCAGGTCTTTCATCTTCGTTTCGGCGATCTTCCGCACGTCTTCCTTGCTGATGGTGGCCACCTTGTTCCGGTTGGGCTCACCGGATGCCTTTTCCAGTCCGCACGCTCTTTTGATCAGCACGGCAGCGGGAGGCGTCTTGGTGATAAATGTAAAGGAATGATCGGCGTAGACCGTGATGACGACGGGAATGATCAGACCATCGTCATTTTTGGTACGCTCGTTGAATTCTTTGGTAAACGCGGCGATATTCAGACCGTGCTGGCCCAGGGCCGGTCCCACCGGGGGAGCAGGGGTCGCTTTGCCTGCCGGGATCTGCAGTTTGACGTATGCTATAACTTTCTGTGCCATGACAGCACCTCCTCAAAAATCGGGTTAATCGGGAACACGCCGTCCGCGTGTTGTTAATCTGTTATTTCGACCTGATCCAGGTCGAGCTCGACCGGCGTTTCCCGGCCGAACATCATGACGGAGACACGCACTTTCTCGTGCTCAAGATCGATGCTTTCCACAGTGCCCAGATAGGAGGCCATGGCGCCGTCCGTGATCTTGACCTGATCGCCGACCTCGTAGGATACTTCGGTCTCATGCTGCTCCATGCCCAGAGCGGCGATCTCTTCCTCCGTCAGCGGGATGGCCTTTCCGTCCGGCCCGACAAAACCGGTCACGCCCCGCACGTTGCGGACCAGATGCCAGGACTCGTCGGTCAGGACCATTTTGACCAGAACGTAACCCGGGAAGACTTTCCGTTCCACGGTCTTGGTTCCGTTGTCCGTCACTTCCGTCACCGTCTCCATCGGGATGTTGACGTCGGTGATCTGATCCTGCAGGCCCATATTTTCCGCCGCTTTTTCTATGCTGGCTGCCACCGTATTCTCGTAACCTGAATAGGTGTGCACGACATACCATTTTGCCGTTTCAGCCATTACGAAAGCACCTCGGAGAACAGGGAGATCAGAGCCTCAATGACCAGATGTGCGAGAGCATCGAAGATCCAGATGAACACGCCGATCACGAGCACCATCAGGAGCACGATCCCGGTATTTCTCATCACCTGTCCGAAGCTGGGCCAGACGACCTTCTTCAGTTCGGCACGCAGATCCCTCAGCCAGTTGATAAGACGGTTTCCTCTTTTTTTCTTTGCCGCCTTTTCCTTGGCTTTTTTCTCGGCCTCTTTTTCTTCTTTCGTCTTTTTGGGTTTCTTGGCCGGGACGTCTTCCGCTTCGTTCAGATCGTCCTCGAAATCCTCGTCCTCTTCCAGGATCTCCTCGTCTTCGTCCAGGATCTCCTCGTCTTCGTCCAGGATCTCCTCGTCGTCGTCCGTGACTTCTTCCGGATCCTTCATGTCCTGGCTTTGAGGCTTTCCGCTGTTGTTATTCTTTTTGTTTTTCTTATTATTAGCCATAACGCGTTACCCCTCCTTACCGTCGGGTATTTTAAATACTCTCATTTCGTTTCAACATGAAGAGTATGCTTCCTGCAGAAAGGGCAATACTTTTTCAGTTCCAGCCTGTCCGGGGTATTCTTCTTGTTTTTGAAAGTGTTATAGTTGCGCTGATTGCACTCGTTGCAGCGAAGTGTGATTTTGATTCGGTTGGCTGCTTTCGCCATATCGTGCACCTCCCTTGTAGATAGCCGCACATTGAACGGCCGGACTTTCTGTCTGTTGTCCGGCAAAAGAAAAAGCCGGCCCGGCAGATGTGCCGACCCGACTGACATCCGGCCCCGGGCAGAATAAGACACGGGGTCACAAGTGGTAGTTCAAGGTTCGGCAATTCTGATTGCCTCCCTGTACACCCGGAGGGTGAGAGGCCGTCATTCGCGCAAAAAAAAAGACCTCGTATGCAGGTGCAATTATTCTATCACGCAAAACGGGCCGTGTCAACAGCTTTTTTGAGCTTTTCTAAAATTTGGAAACGGATTTTCATGTGCTTGGGAAGCCCTCCGCCAACTGCCCGGGGCCTACACCTATCGCAGCTTCCAGCACGGAAGGCCTTCCAATCGGTTCAGCTGCCGGAACTTTCGGCCGGTTCATGAAGAGCTCAGATCATAATTGCCACTGGTATTCTTTCCCGTTTTCTGATATTATATATGGTAGAAATCAACTGGGGAAAGGAGAAAAAATCATGGATTTCATCGGCAGGGTCAGCAAGACTTTTTCCGATACCGGAAAGAAGACGAAAGATCTGGCGGATATCGCCAGACTGAACGGGAAAATCTCGGACAACAACCGGAAAATCAAACAGCTCCATACGGAGATCGGGGAGCTGTACTGCCAGGAACACGGCGCGGACGCCGAGGAGGCTTTTTCCAGCAGAGTATCGGAAGTGCAGAAGCTGGACGTGGAAAATAAGAAGTGGAACGAAGAGATCCAGAAGCTGCGGGGCATGACTAAATGCCCCAAATGCGGGAATTACTGTGCGGGAAATGCAATGTACTGCACCTCCTGCGGACAGCGTCTGCTTCCGGAAAACGTGGTCGTATGCCAAAAATGCGGCTCCGTGGTGGAAAAGGGGACACTGTTCTGCCAGTACTGCGGGGCGCGGCTCCCGGATACGGGAACCGCGGCGCAGGACGGGACCGATTCCTCTGCCGGGATCGGTGCGGATCCGGATCAGGAGGCCTCGTCCGGGGAAGAGCCGGGTGCTGAGTCCGATTCGGCTTCGGAAGATGAGCAGGCTCCGGAGACCAGACACTGCAGTAACTGCGGCGCCGAACTGGATCCGGATGCGGAGTTCTGCCCGGACTGCGGGACCCGGGTGGACTGATCCAGTCTCCTCAGCGGCCGTCCAGGCCGGAGTGTGTGTTGATATAGGGATAGGAATTGAAGGAAAATCATGAGTAAGGTATGCCCGAACTGCGGGAAAGAAATCAACGACGAGGCGGAATTCTGCCCCTACTGCGGAGAAACTTCCATACCGAAAGCACCGTCAGTGGATACGGAGCACCTGGAGTCTCCGCTGCCGGCTGAGTCCGACAGGCAAAGTGTGTCCTTTTTCCGGGAGGGAAATCAGACGGGGAAGGGACTGGTGACCTATTTTTGCGGGAACTGGATGGCTCTGGTCTTTGCGATCCTGCTGACCCTGAGCACGGCCTTCTACCTGATCGATACGATCGATGTGATGGTGAACGACGGCATTCTGGACGGAGCCATCCCCCTGCTGTCCGTCGCTTTCTATACGATCCTGTGCATCGGCTGCTGGATCGCTTTTGCGGACGCGGCCCGTCATAATATGAAACCCAGGGGACTGTCGGTCATCAGTGCCGGTCTCCTGGTCGCCATCATCGTGGATGCTGTCATGTACGCCGTGGAGTGTATTTTGCTCGGCTTTTTTGTCGCTGCATTCGAAGGCGCGATTCCCTTTATTCTTCTCCTGATTGTTTATCTGATCATCGCGGTGCTGACGATTTTGACCTATATTACGCTCCGGCGGACCGTCAGGTCCGGCAGAGATTTTCTGAACGGGGATTCACCCTCTTGGAAAGTTTCCATGTTTGCAGAGATCATGCTGATCATTATCGCCGCCTTTACACTGGTGATGATCTTCTTCGCCGAAGACATCTTCTCGATCCTGTACAACATAGTGGATCTTGCCGTCTGCGTCTTCGCTATCATCATCCTGTTCAGGATCAGAAGGGCTGCTGCGCGATGAATGGATCCGGCCGGAAGGACCGGGTCCGGAAAAAAGAGGGAAAGAAATTCGGAGAGAGAAATCATGAGCAAATTCTGCGCGTACTGCGGGAAAGAAATCGATGACGGGGTCAAATTCTGTCCGTTCTGCGGGAAAGCTTCCAATCTGACCGTGCCGCCCGAACAGGAACAGGCTGAACAGACTGCACAGCCCAAACAGGAACAGGCCGAACAGAATGCACAGCCTAAACAGGAACAGGCCGAACGGACCGCGCCGCCCGAACAGGAGCAGACCCGGGAGCCTTCTCCGCAGGCTCAGCCCGTTGAGCGAGGGACTGCCCGACCGGATGAACGGAGCCTGTCGGCGAAAGACCTGGCCGCCCGGTATTGCGGGAACTGGATCACGCTTGTTTTTGCGGACCTGTTGACGCTGAGTGTCATCCTCAATATTATCAGCGCGGTCATTACCCTGGCTGCCTCAGACTACTTAACGGGTGCCGTCAATCTGCTGTTTATGATCGGCGAAATTATCTGCTGTATCGGCTGCTGGATCGTTTTTTCGGATACCACCGGTCATCGTATAAAGACAGGCGGACTGTCGGTCATCCGTGCCGGACTCCTGGTTCCAATCATCCTGTACAGTGTCTTTTTCGGCCTGATCTGCCTCGTATTGATCATCTATATCGTCCTGATGATCGGCGCAGCGGATGAGATCGGTTCCATTTCTTTCCTGACGACCGATTTGGCCGGCAGCACTCTTACGACGATTCTGATTATTTTCGCGGTCGTCGTTCTCATAGGGATCCTGACGATCTGCACGTATGTCGGCTTTCGGCACACCGCCGAATCGGGCATAGATGTCCTGTCCGGCAGGCGGGGGAAGTGGAATGTTTCCATGTACGCGGTGGTCATCCTGATCATCCTCGCCGCCCTGAATTTCATTGAGCTCTTGTTTGTTTTGATCCTGGCGGGGGCTGTCAGCAGCAGCGGATCGGCTGTTCTGGAGACCCTTTCGGATCTGTTCCTGGGTACCGACGTTCTTTCGATCCTGTCCATTGTGCTGGACCTGGCCGTCTACGTCTTTGCCATTATCATCCTGCTTCGGATCAGGCACGCTTTTGCCCAGAGAAGTCCGGTCGCAGCGGCATCGGACGGCCGCTGATGATCCGTATGAAAAGAAAGAAAAATTCAGATGCGGCGGACCCGCGGCCGAGAAGACCCCGGGCCCGCCGTTTTGTATGCTTCCGCCGGGGCGCCGCGGCGGAACGGTTTCCGCTTCAACTAAGAAAAAATATTGCGCATTCCGGGGAAAATCTGTATAATAGGAAACAGCGGAAAATAAGAAAAATATGCCGCATGATCAGGACACAGCCTGATATCGGAAATGCGGCGGAAGAAGAAAGGTTGAGGAACATGAGTTTACTGATTCGCCGGGTAAGGACACCCGAAAATCCGGAACAGGACACGGATATCCTCATTGAGGACGGGACCATTTCGGCGGTGGGAGCGGATCTGGACGCCCCCGGCGCGCAGGTCCTGGACGGCACCGGTCTCATGGCGGCCCCGGGACTTCTGGATATGCATGTGCATTTCCGGGAGCCGGGATTTGAGTATAAGGAGACCATCGAAACGGGCTGCGAGGCAGCGGCCAGGGGAGGCGTGACAGCGGTGGCCTGCATGGCCAATACCGACCCGGTCATCGACACGCCGGAGATGGTGGAGCTCGTACTGGAGAAGGCCGGGAATGCCAACGGGGTGCATGTGCTTCCCGTCGCGGCCGTCACCTGCGGACAGAAGGGAAAGGAACTGACGGACGCCGCCGCTCTCAGAGAGGCGGGGGCCGTGGCCCTGTCGGATGACGGGGTCCCCCTCCAGAATGCCGCGCTGATGCGGCAGGCGCTGCTGCAAAGCGACGGCCTTCCGATCCTGTGCCACTGCGAGGACGCGGACATGGTCGGCGATACCGCCGTCAACGAGGGTAAGGTGTCCGAAAAGCTGGGCATGCCCGGCCGGCCCGCCGTGGCCGAGGAGGTCATGGCCATGCGGGACGCCATGCTGGCGGAGGAGACGGGCGGACATGTCCATATCTGTCATGTGTCCACGGCCCGCACGGTGGAGATCGTGCGGCAGTATAAGAAAAAAGGCGTGAATATCACCTGCGAGACCTGCCCCCATTATTTTACGCTGACGGAGGAGGCCCTGCTGGAACTGGATTCCATGGCCAAAGTCAATCCGCCCCTGCGGACCGAGGAGGATATGCGTGCCGTGGCCGCCGGACTGGCGGACGGCACGATCGACGCCATCGTGACGGACCACGCGCCCCACAGTGCAGAGGAAAAGGCGAAGCCGCTGGCCGAGGCGCCCAGCGGTATATCCGGGCTGGAGACATCCCTGGCGATCGCCCTGACCGAACTGTATCATTCCGGGATCATGACCCTGAAACAGGTGCTGGACGCCATGACGGTCAATCCGGCCCGGGTCCTGAACCTGCCGGAGCCGGCGCTGAAAGCCGGCTGCCGCGGGGATGTGGTCCTGTTTGATCCGGACGAGGAGTGGACGGTGGACCCGGGCGAGTTCGCGTCCAAGGGCAAGAATACGCCCTTCGCCGGACTGGAGGTAAAGGGCCGCGTCCACGGCACCGTGGCGGACGGAAAAGTGCTCTACCGGTATAAGATCTGAGCCGGAGAAGGAAAGAGGAGAGAGACCGTGTCGTTTGACGTGTTACAGGAGAAGATCCGGGCCATGCGGAACCCGACGGTGGCCGGCCTGGACGCCAGGATCTCGTATGTGCCCGAGCATATCCGCCGGGAGGCTTACGATCAGTTCGGCGAGGGACTGAAGGGGGCCTGCGAGGCCATCTACCTTTTCAATACGGCCCTGATCGACGCGCTGTGCGACATCGTGCCGGCCGTCAAGCCCCAGAGCGCCTATTATGAGAACCTGGGCTGGCAGGGTATGGAGATACTGGAGCGGACCATCCGCTACGCCAGGGACAAGGGCATGTTCGTCATCGCCGACGTCAAGCGGGGCGATATCGGGACCACCGCCGCCGCGTATGCGGAGGGCTGGCTGTCCGGGACCGAGATCGGAGGGGAGACCTTCCGCACTTTCGACGCCGACTGCGTCACCCTGAACGCCTATATGGGCTCCGACTCCGTCAGCCCGTTCCTGGAGGCTGCCAGGAAGGAGGATAAGTGTGTCTTCATCCTGGTCAAGACCTCCAACGACAGCGCCTGCGAGCTGCAGGACATGGTGGCCGGCGACCGGCTGGTCTATCAGGTCATGGGCGACCTGGCGGAGAGACTGGGCGAGGGCCACGAGGGAAAGTACGGATTCACAGACGTGGGCGCCGTGACGGGCGCCACGTATCCCTCCGATATCCAGTCGCTCAGAAAGCGCCTTCCCCATACGTTTTTCCTGGTGCCCGGCTACGGGGCCCAGGGCGGGACGGCGGAGGACGTGCGGTACGCTTTCAACGAATACGGACACGGTGCGATCGTCAACGCGTCCAGATCCATCATGTGTGCCTGGCAGAAAGCCGGGACCGACGGCTGGGATTTCGCAGACCGGGCCCGGGAGGCCGCCCTGGCCATGCGGGACGACATCTGCCGCTGCGTAACGATCGTCTGAATGAGGTAAAGTTTTGAAAGTTCTGGAAAACTGCAGGGTCCGTTCCGTCTGCACGCAGGGCGGCGCGGTAGTCATGACGATGGATGTCGGGGACATGGTGCGAACCGAGTTCCGCCGCCCCGGACAGTTCATCCATATCAAGTGCGCGGACGATCTTCTCCTGAGAAGACCGCTGGCGGTCAGCGCCTGCTGCGTGGGGGAGATGACGGACCTTGTGACCATCGCCTTCGAGGTAAAGGGCGCCGGCACCCGGTGGCTGGCCGGGCGGCGGCCCGGGGATCTTCTGAATGTGCTGGGATTCGCCGGCAACGGATTTTCAATGGAGCCCGGCGGGCGCTATCTGCTGGCGGGGGGCGGCATCGGCTCGGCGCCGCTTCTGGGCTGCGCCCAGTTTTCCGCCGGACGATGCACCGCCGCTCTGGGCTTTCAGAACGCGGACAGCACGGTCCTGCTGACGGAATTCGAAAGTTCCTGCAGTGAGGTGCTGGTGGCCACGGACGACGGATCCATGGGCTTTTGCGGATTTACGGACGCGCTGGTGCGCAGCGCGCTGGAGGAGGACCGGGACTACGACGGGGTGCTGACCTGCGGGCCCCGGGTCATGATGCGCGCGGTGGCCGCTGCGGCGGAGGAATTCGGGATCCCCTGCCAGGTTTCCATGGAGGCCCGCATGGGCTGCGGTGTCGGCGCCTGCCTGGTGTGCACCTGCGATATGGCGGACGGCACCCGGAAGCGCGTGTGCCGGGACGGCCCCGTGTTCGATGCCCGGGAGGTGAGCTGGGATGCCTGATGTGGATATGTCCGTCACGCTGGCGGGCGTGAAGATGAAAAATCCCGTGGTCACCGCCTCGGGCACTTTCGGCTTCGGCCGGGAATACGGGGAGTTTTACGACCTGTCCCTGCTGGGCGGCGTCTGCGCCAAGGGGCTGACCCTGAACCCCAGGGAGGGCAATCCCGCGCCCCGGGTCGCCGAGACGCCCCTGGGCATGCTGAACAGCGTGGGCCTGCAGAATCCCGGCGTGGACGCGTTTATCGAAGAGGAGCTTCCCTTTCTCAGGGAGTATGATCTGGCGGTCATCGCCAACATCTCCGGGAACACACCGGAGGAGTACGGGATCATGAGTGAAAAGCTCAGCGCAGCCGGCGTCGATCTGATCGAGGTGAATATCTCCTGCCCCAATGTGAACCGGGGCGGGCTGACATACGGGACCCGGCCGGACCTGGCGGCTGAAGTGACCGCCGCCGCGAAAGCCGGCGCGGGGGACACCCCCGTCATGGTCAAGCTGTCCCCCAACGTGACCGACATTACGGAGATCGCGAAGGCGGCGGAGGGCGCCGGCGCGGATGCCCTGTCTTTGATCAATACGATCCGGGGCATGCGCATCAACGTGCAGACGGGGAGGCCCGTACTGAAGATGAATACCGGCGGGCTTTCCGGACCCGCCGTGCTGCCGGTGGCCGTGCGCATGGTCTGGGAGACGGCAAATGCGGTGGACATTCCCGTCCTGGGCATGGGCGGCATCTCCACCGGTGAGGATGCGGCACAGATGATGATGGCCGGCGCTGCGGCGGTGGCCGTGGGAACGGCCAGCTTTTCTGATCCCTGCGCGCCCCTGAAGGTCATCGAGGGTCTCCGGGAGATTTCACGGGAGAAAGGCCTTGAATCCGTCGGGCAGCTGACGGGGAGCGTGAAGCCATGGCAGTGACGAAGGTGTATCTGATCCGCCACGCGGAGGCGGAGGGCAATCTGTACCGGCGCCTGCACGGCTGGTACGACGGTATGGTGACGAAAAACGGATTCAGGCAGATCGACGCGCTGGCGGAGCGCTTCCGGGATGTGCCCGTGGACGCGGTCTACTGCAGCGACCTGCTCCGCACCCGGCTGACTGCCGAGTCCATCACCCGTTATAAGGACATTCCCGTAAATCCGTCCCCCGATTTCCGGGAGATCGGCATGGGGATCTGGGAGGATCTGCCCTTCGGCCAGGT
Source organism: Oscillospiraceae bacterium (assembly GCA_021203885.1). GTDB lineage: Bacteria > Bacillota > Clostridia > Oscillospirales > Oscillospiraceae > JAJPXI01. The sequence continues at coordinate 10,857 of JAJQAH010000081.1, forward strand.
GGCGTTCATGGAACCGGAGATGTACGGGCTTTTCAGTGAGAACAGTCCGGAATACAACGTACAGTACGGCGAGACCTTCGAGCAGGTGCGCACCCGGATGACGGAGGGGATCCTGGATCTCGCCCGCATGTGGGAGGGGAACACCGTCGCGGTCTTCTCCCACGGCGTGGCGATCCGGAACACGATCGGGGCGTTTTCCGGCCTGCCCCTGGAGGAGGTCGCGAAAAACATTCCCCACGGGGACAATACGGCGGTGTCGCTGCTGGAGGTGGAGAACGACACGGCCCGGGTGGTCTACTACAACGACGCCTCCCATCTGTCCGAGGAGATCTCCACCTTTGCGAAACAGATGTGGTGGCGCGGGGACGCCGCGATCCCGGACGCGAACCTGTGGTTCGTGCCGCTGGATCCGGAGGCCGACCGTGACTATTACTGCGGCGCCAGAGAGGACGCCTGGCTGGATATCCACGGTACCATGGACCTGTACGACGGGGATGCGTTTCTGAGAGCCGCCGCCGGCCAGTATAAGGCGGACCCCACGTCGGTGCTGCGGGTCATGCTGGACGGAGACAGCGCCGGAGTGCTGCAGATGGATGTGGACCGGGACGCGGACCAGGGCGTCGGATTCGTGCCGTTCCTGTATCTGCTGCCTCAGTACCGGCACAAGGGACTGGGCGTGCAGCTGATCGGCCAGGCCGTCTGCGCGTACCGGCGGATGGACCGGCGGTGCATCCGCCTTCGCTGCGCGCCGGGCAACCGGATCGCCCAGCATTTTTACGATAAGTACGGATTTACGAAAGTCGGGGAGGACCCGAATTCCCCCGTTACGCTGGATATCCTGGAAAAATCCATCGTGCCCGACGATGAGGGACATGGCTGCTGAGTTCCTGCCGGTCAGCAGGGAGGACATGGCCCGCAGGGACTGGTACTGGTATGATTTTCTGCTGGTGACGGGGGACGCCTATGTGGACCACCCGTCCTTCGGCACCGCAATCATCGGCCGGGTCCTGGAGTCGGAGGGATTCCGCGTGGCGGTGCTGGCCCAGCCGGACTGGCACAGCTGCGCGGATTTTGCCGCCATGGGGAAGCCCCGGTACGGTGTGCTGATCTCCGGCGGGAACGTGGATTCCATGGTGGCCAACTATACGGTGGCCAAACGCCGCCGCGTGAAAGATACCTATTCGCCCGGTGCCCGGCCCGGCCTGCGGCCGGACCGGGCCGTTATCGTATACAGCAATCTGGCCCGCCAGGCCTTCGGGCGCATCCCGGTCGTCATCGGGGGACTGGAGGCGTCCCTGCGCCGTTTCGCCCACTACGACTACTGGGAGGACAGGGTGCGCCGCAGCGTCCTGCAGGACTGCGGCGCCGATCTTCTCTCCTACGGCATGGGGGAGAACTCCATGACGGAGATCGCGCATCGCCTGGCGGCCGGTGAGGACGTGCACGAGATCACAGACGTGCGGGGAACGGCCTTCCTCGCCCGCAGCGCGGATGTCTGCCGCTTTCCCAGCGTCACCTGCCCGGGCTTTCACGAGGTCAGCACGGACAAGGAGGAATACGCCCGGGCCGCCATGCTTCAGTACCGGGAACACGACCCCGTCCGGGGCCGCGCGGTCATCCAGGACCAGGGGGACCGGATCCTGATCGTGAATCCGCCGGCGTACCCTCTGACCACGGAGCAGCTGGACCGGGTGGCGGAGCTTCCCTACGTGCGGGAGGCACACCCCATGTACGACGAGCTGGGCGGCGTTCCCTCCATCAGGGAGGTGCGCTTTTCCGTCATCCACAACCGGGGCTGCTTCGGCGCCTGCAACTTCTGTTCCCTGGCTTTCCACCAGGGCCGGATCGTGTCCTGCCGCAGCCATGAAAGCGTGCTCCGGGAGGTGGAGCAGCTGACCCGGCACCCCGGGTTCAAGGGATATATCCACGACGTGGGAGGTCCCACGGCGAATTTCCGGCACCCCTCCTGTGAAAAGCAGCTGCGGGACGGCATGTGCCCGAACAGAGCCTGCCTGGCGCCGGAGCCCTGCCCGAACCTGGACGCCGGCCAGGATGATTACCTGACGCTTCTTCAGGAGATCCGGGCGGTGCCGGGGGTCAAAAAGGTCTTTATCCGCTCGGGGATCCGGTTCGATTACCTGCTGCTGGACCCGGACGGTGAACTTTTCGGCGAGATCGTGCAGCATCACGTGTCCGGCCAGCTGAAAGTGGCGCCGGAGCACTGTGTTTCCCATGTGCTGGACTGTATGGGAAAGCCCCATATCGAGGTCTACGAGGAATTTCAAAAGCAGTTTGAGGACCTGAACCGGAAATACGGGAAGGACCAGTATCTGGTGCCCTATCTGATCTCCTCCCACCCCGGGTGTACGCTCTCCGATGCCGTCAGCCTGGCGGAGTGGCTGAACCGGGCCGGCCGGCAGCCGGAACAGGTGCAGGACTTTTATCCGACGCCCGGCACGCTGTCCACCTGCATGTATTATACCGGCATCGATCCCAGGACCATGAAGAGCGTGTACGTGCCGAAGGACCCCCACGAGAAGGCCATGCAGCGGGCGCTTCTGCAGTGGAAGAGGCCGGAAAAGAGGCAGCTGGTGCTCCAGGCCCTGCGGGAGACCGGCAGGGAGGACCTGATCGGCTGGGGAGAGGAGTGCCTTCTCCGGCCGGACCGGAAGGACCGCACCGGCGGCGGAAAAGAGGCCCGCACGAAGGCACCCAAAAAGCGTAAGACCGGCTGGGCGGTGCCGAAAGAGAAAAAGGGGAAGCCCCGCCGGAGAAAATAGGCAAAAAAATACCTCTCACCGTCAGGTGAGAGGTAAAAAATTGTTTCAGATCAGTTCCTGGCCGGTGCCTCGCTGGTCTGTGCGCCGATGGAGGACAGGGCCCATCTGCTGAACTCGATCCGCACACGGTCGGCGCCGACCTCCAGGACCATCGTCTCGTCCTTCAGTGCACACACCGTACCGACGACCCCGCCGATCGTCGTGACGATATCGCCGACTTTCAGGCTTTCCCGCATCTGTTTCTCCTGCTTTTTCTTCTTGTTCTGCGGACGGATCAGGAAGAAATAGAATACCACGATCAGCAGTACGATCATGATTATGGTTGTCATTGTAGTACTCATAGCCATCCCCCATTATCAATTAGATCTCGCTTCATTTCGCGGCGGGTTCGTCGTTTTTCCGCTGCGTACACAGACATTATACAGTGCCGGGTCCGAAAAAACAAGGGCAAAATTATGAAAATTCAGAAAATCCGGCCGAAAATTTCCGGAAGATCAGACCCGGCCGTCCAGGACGGGCACATATTTCTTTCTGAATTCGTCAAATGTGTCCTCCTCGATCGCCTGCCGGATTTTGGCCATCAGGTCATTGTAGAAGTACAGATTGTGCAGAACGGCCAGCCGCATGGCCAGCATCTCGCCGGCCACAAACAGGTGGCGCAGATACCTGCGGGAGAACGACCGGCAGACGGGGCATCGGCAGCGGGGATCGATGGGCAGTGAGTCGTTCTTATACCGCTCGTTGCGGATATTCATGCTGCCGTTCCAGGTGTACAGTTTCCCGTGCCTGGCGTTCCGGGCGGGCAGGACGCAGTCGAAAAAGTCCACGCCCCGTGCGACGCACTCGATGATATTGACGGGGGTGCCGACCCCCATCAGGTATCTGGGCTTGTCCGCCGGCATCCAGGGCTCGATGTCCTCGATGATCTCGTACATGGTCTCCACCGGCTCCCCGACGGCCAGGCCGCCGATGCCGTAGCCGTCGCAGTCCAGTTCCGCGATCTGCTGCATGTGCCAGATCCGCCATTTCGGATAGATGCTGCCCTGGTTGATGCCGAACAGCATCTGGCCGGGATTCACCGCGTCGCCCCGGCCTAACAGCTCCCGGTGGGCGCGCACGCAGCGCTCCAGCCAGCGCAGGGTCCGCTGGCAGGACGCGGAGGCGTATTCCTCCGTGGACGGGTTTTCCACGCACTCGTCGAAGGCCATGGCCACGTCGCTGCCCAGATTGGCCTGGATCTGCATGGACTCCTCCGGCCCCATAAAGATGCGGCGGCCGTCCACGTGGGAGGAGAAGGTCACGCCCTCCTCGTCGATCTTCCGCAGCTTGGCCAGGGAGAATACCTGGAAGCCGCCGGAATCGGTCAGGATCGGACCGTCCCAGTTCATGAAGCTGTGAAGGCCCCCGGCGTCCCGGATGACGGTGTCCCCCGGACGCAGGTGGAGATGGTATGTGTTGGACAGCTCGATCTGGCAGCCCACGTCCTTCAGATCCAGCGCGGAGACGGCCCCCTTGATCGCGGCCTGCGTGCCCACGTTCATAAATACGGGCGTCTGCACCGTGCCGTGGGCGCAGGTAAATTCGCCACGCCTGGCTTTTCCCTGCGTGTGGGTGACCTGAAACATGACTGTCCGCCTCCTTCGTCCGGGTTTTCCGTTCTTAGAGACTATCTTATCGAAATCCGGGACGAAATGCAAGAAAAAGATCTTTCCGGTGGTCCTGTTTGGCTGAGATTTCGAAGAAAAAACGGAAAAATTCATTAGCGCGATCGGGAAAATTCTGGTATAATAGCTAAGTTGAGGGAAAATGGGGCACACGCCGGGGACTTCCCGTGTGTGCCGAAGGAAGTGCAGGAAAAGCATGCTTACGAACAAGTTTGAGCTGACAAGTTCGGACTTTTACAGAAAGACACTGGCGCTGATGGCGCCCATTATCGTCCAGCAGCTGATCTCCGTGGGGATCAATTTTATGGACAACCTGATGGTGGGCAGCTTCGGGGAGACCCAGATCGACGCCGTCGCCTTCAGCGACCAGATCTATACGCTGTTCCAGTTCATCTGCATGGGACTGGGCTCCAGCGCGGTGGTCCTGTCCTCCCAGTTCTGGGGGGCGAAGGACACGGAGTCGGTCCGCCGGACGACCTCCATCGCCATGCGGCTGACGGCGGCCCTGTGCGTGGTGTTCTGTGCGGCGTCCGTGGGCTTTCCACAGCTGATGCTGCGGATCTTCACCAGCGACGAGGTGATCATCGAGACCGGGCAGACCTACATGCGCATGGTGGGCTGTACGTTCATCCTGGCCGGGTTCTCCTCCACCGCGACCTATCTGCTGCGAAGCGTGGGCCAGACCCGGATCCCCCTGATCGGGTCCGGCATCGCCTTTGTGCTGAACCTGTTCTTCAACTGGGTGTTCATATACGGCATGTTCGGCATGCCCCGGCTGGAACTGGTGGGCGCGGCCGTCGGCACGATCGTCGCCCGGGCCTTTGAGTTCTGCTTTATCGTGGGGTACATGTTCCTGAAGGACAAGCGGATCGGGTTCCGGTTTAAACATCTGGCCCTATCGGGCGGACAGCTGTGGCGGACCTATTTCAAATACGGGCTGCCCGTGCTGGTCAGCGACACGCTGCTGGGCGTCAGCCTGATGCTGACCGGCGTCATCACCGGCCATATGGGCGCCGTGGCGGCCGCCGCCGCTTCCATTATCAGTTATATCATCAAGTTCGTGGATATCCTGTCCAGCGCCATAGCCGGCGCCTCCGCCGTGGTGGTGGGCAATACCATCGGGGAGGGGGATATCCCGAAGGCGAAGCGGGAAGGAAACAGCTACATGGTCCTCGCCTTCCTGGTGGGTGTCCTGCTGATCGCCATCCTGCTGCTGATCGGGCGGCCGCTGCTGAGTCTCTATAACATTACGGAGGAGACCAGCAACATGGCCTACTCCATGCTGTTCTGGGTCAGCCTGTGGATGCCGATCCAGGAGATCGCCTACGTCACGTCCAAGGGCGTGCTGCGCGGCGGCGGCGACACCACGTTTATCCTGATCGCGGACAGCGCGCTGGTCTGGTTCTTCTCCCTGCCCCTGGGGGCCCTGGCCGCCTTCGTGTGGGGTGCCAGCCCGGTGCTGGTCTACGTGATCCTGCGGGTGCAGTTCCCCATGAAGGGTGTCGTCTGCTTTATCCGGTACTGTACCGGAAAGTGGATCCGGCAGATCGCCGGCGGGGGAGAGAAAGACCAGACTGCGCCCGCTGAAAAGGAGACCTGACGTGTCCGCCGATTGCCATTCGGCGGGGAAAACAGCAAAATAAGGAAACCCTGCGGCAGGGTTTCCGCCGGAAGGAGGGAGATCCACAATGGGCGAAAAAGACGATATGCAGATCCAGTGGTATCCCGGACATATGACCCGGACCCGGCGTCAGATGGAGCAGGATATCAAGCTCGTGGACATGGTGGCCGAACTGCTGGACGCCAGGATCCCCATCTCCTCCCGCAATCCGGATATCGACAGCATCGCGGGGAACAAGCCCCGGATGATCATTCTGAACCGGGCGGATCAGGCCGATCCGGCGGAGAACGCCCGCTGGGCCGACTGGTTCCGGCAGCAGGGATACACCGTGCTGGAGACCGACAGCAAAAGCGGAAAGGGCGTGTCCGGATTTGCCCCGGCGGCCAGAAAGGCCTGCGCGGATCTGATCGCCCGCTGGAAGGAAAAGGGCCAGGTGGGCCGCCCGGTCCGGGCCATGATCGTGGGCATCCCGAACGTGGGCAAGTCCACGCTGATCAACAGGCTGGCGGGCCGCCGGTCCGCCAAAACGGAGAACCGGCCGGGTGTCACCCGGGGCAAGCAGTGGGTGACGGTGGACAAATCCCTGCAGCTTTTGGACACACCCGGGATCCTGTGGCCGAAATTCGACGACGAGCGCACCGGCATGAACCTGGCGTTCACCGGCGCGGTCAAGGGGGACGTACTGGACCGGGAGACCCTGGCCTATCATCTGGCGGAGCTGCTGGCCGCCCGTTACCCGAAAGCTCTGGAGGACCGGTACCACATCCAGGTGGATCCGGCCAGGCCCGGCTGGGAGATCCTGGAGGAGGCAGGCCGGAAGCGGGGCTTTCTGATCTCCGGCGGCGAGGTGGATATGGAGCGGATGGCCCGGCTTCTGCTGGACGACTTCCGGAACGGAAAACTCGGGAATTTTACCCTGGAGACCGTGGACGATCTGGAGGACCGTTCATGAGTGATCTGTGGGAGATCGAGAGGGAATGCGGCGAGAAGGGTTACCGGGCGGTCTGCGGCGTGGACGAGGCCGGCGCGGGTCCGCTGGCCGGCGCCGTATACGCAGCCGCCGTGATCCTGCCCACGGATGCGGACCTTCCGGGGCTGAACGACTCCAAGAAACTGACGGAGAAAAAGAGGGAAGAACTGTTCCCCCTGATCCGGGAGCAGGCAATCGCTTACGCCGTCCGGTGGGTGGACGCCGGGGAGATCGACGAGATCAACATCCTGAACGCCCGGATGAAGGCCATGGAGCTGTGCATCCGGGCTCTGGACCCGCCGGCGGACTTCGCCCTGATCGACGGCAACCGGGACGCCGGCATCACCGTTCCCCACATGACGGTGGTCGGCGGGGACGGGAAGAGCGCCAGTATCGCCGCGGCCTCCGTTCTGGCCAAGGTGTCCAGGGATCACTATATGCAGGAGATGGACCGGCTGTATCCGGGCTACGGATTCGCCGGCCATAAGGGATACGGAACGAAAGCCCACTACGAGGCCATCGCCCGGCTGGGGCCCTGCCCCATCCACCGGCGGACCTTCCTGAAGAAGCTCCGGCTTCCGGAGCAGGACCGGAAAGAGGGATGATGATGCAATATACAAGCACGAGAGACAAGAATCTGCACCTTACGGGATCGCAGGCCATCGCCCAGGGACTGTCCCCGGAGGGCGGCCTGCTGGTGCCGGAAAATTTCCCGCACCTGAGTGCGGAGGACCTGGACGGCCTGAAACGGGTCAGCTATCCGGAGCGGGCGGCGCGGGTCATGAGCCTGTTTCTGGATGACTTTTCCGAGGAGGAACTGAAGGACTTTTCAGACCGGGCTTACAGCCGCTTCGATACGCCGACGGTGACGCCCCTGCGCATCCTGAACGGGAACACGTTCTGCCTGGAGCTGTGGCACGGACCCACCTGCGCGTTCAAGGATCTTGCGCTGCAGATGTTGCCGCTGCTGCTGACCTCCGCCCTTCAGAAGAACGGGGAGGACAGGAAGGCTTTCGTCCTGGCGGCCACCTCCGGCGATACGGGCAAGGCGGCGCTGGAAGGGTTCCGGGACGTGGACCGGACGAAGATCCTGACCTTTTACCCCCAGAACGGGGTGTCCAGGATCCAGAAGCTGCAGATGGTTACCCAGGAGGGAAACAATGTGGGCGTGTGCGCCGTGGACGGGAATTTCGACGACGCCCAGGCCGGCGTGAAGCGCCTCTTTACGGACCCGGAGATCGCGGCGCGGCTGGACGATAAGGGATTCTTCCTGACATCCGCCAACTCCATCAACTGGGGCCGGGTGCTGCCGCAGATCGTCTACTACGTCTCCGTTTACTGCCAGCTGCGGAAGGCCGGCGCCATGCCGCCGGACGGGCATATGAACGTGTGCGTGCCCACCGGGAATTTCGGCAATATCCTGGCCGCCTATTACGCGAAAAAGATGGGCGTGCCCATCGGCAAGCTGATCTGCGCCTCCAACAGCAACAATGTGCTGACCGATTTTATAAAGACCGGTACCTACGACCGGAACCGGACATTCTATCAGACCATCTCCCCGTCCATGGATATCCTGGTCTCCTCCAATCTGGAGCGTCTGCTCTTCGACCTGTCCGGAGAGGACGATGCCTTAATCGCGGGCTATATGGACCAGCTGTCCCGGGACGGGAAGTATACCGTGACGGAGGAGATCACCGCTAAGATTCAGGATCAGTTCGAGGCCGGGTTCTGCGATGAGAATATGACCCGGCTGACCATCAACTCCATGTGGTGGGATGTGAACTACCTGGTCGATCCCCACACGGCCGTGGCCTTTCAGGTGCTGGGCCGGTACCGGGACCGGACGGGGGACGAGAGTCCCGCCGTCGTGGTGTCCACGGCCAGCCCCTATAAATTCTGCGGCAGCGTCCTCGAGGCCCTGGGCGCCTCGGGCGTGGCCAACGGCGGCGCCGAGCTGATCGGCAAGCTGCAGAATCTGACGGAGGTCCCGGCGCCCGCTCCCCTGGCGGATCTGGCCGACCGGGAGATCCGGTTCACCGGGTGCGTCGAGCCGGACGAGATGGCCGGCCCGGTCCTGGAGATGCTCTCTTGAGCGATCCAGAACGGAGGTAATCTTTTGGCACTGTACGCCCTGGGGGATCCGCACCTGTCCCTGACCGTGGAAAAACCCATGGATGTCTTCGGCGGCGCCTGGGAGGGGTATGTGGACAAACTGAAGCGGGGACTGTCCGTCCTGACGCCGGAGGACACGCTGGTGCTCTGCGGGGATCTGTCCTGGGGAATGGACCTGCCGGAGGCCCGGGAGGACTTTGCCTTTCTGGACTCTTTCCCCGGCCGCAAGTATCTGATCAAGGGGAACCACGACTACTGGTGGACCACGGCCGCCAAGATGGAGAAATTCTTCCAACAGGAGGGCTTTTCCACCTTCCAGCTGCTGCACAACAACTGCCGCTTTTACGGCGACACCGCCCTGTGCGGGACCCGGGGATGGTCCTTCGACGAGGAGGAGGAGGGCGACCGGAAGGTGTTCGACCGGGAGCTGATCCGGCTGGAGACCTCCCTGAAGGCGGCGGGAGATGCCGAGAAGATCTGTTTTCTCCACTATCCGCCCTTCCGGGCCGGACGGGCCGAAGGGGAATTCGTGGAGCTGATGGAGCGCTACGGGGTGCGCACCTGCTGTTACGGGCATCTGCACGGGGACGCGCAGCGCATGGCCCTGACCGGCGAGCACGGCGGGATCCGCTATATCCTCGTGGCGGCGGACGCTGTCGGCTTTTCGCCGGTTATGATCCTGCCGTGAGACATCGGCCGTGTTCATATGTTCGCGCAGGTTTGTTAATAAAAAATTTACCGAAAAAGTGTGGCATTTCCTGTCACTTTCTGGTAAAATAAGGGACGATGAAAAAACGGCCCCTTCCGGGGCCCGACTGGGAGGAAAACATGAACGTAAAAAGTGCGGAGAAGCAGGAAAACAGCACGGTCAAACTGGAGATCGAAGTGCCCGCCGAGGAGTTCGACGCGGCCGTGGACAAAGTTTATAAGAAGAACAAGTCGAAATATAATGTGCCCGGCTTCCGGAAGGGCAAGTGCCCCCGGAAGATCTTCGAGAGCATGTACGGACCATCCGTCCTGTACGGGGACGCCATTGAAATGGTGTATCCGGATGCCTATGACGACGCGATCAAGGATCAGGATCTGTGCCCCGTGACCTATCCTGAGATCGATATCGTGTCGGTGGGCAAGGAGGGCCTTGTTTTCAGCGCGGTGGTGACCGTCAAGCCCGAGGTGAAACTGGGACAGTATAAGGGCCTTTCTGCGCCCAAGCCGGAGGTGGAGGTCACCGAGGAGAGCATCATGCATGAGATGCAGCCTCTGATCGACCAGGCCAGCCGCCTGGTATCCGTCGAGCGCCCGGCGCAGACGGGAGACACGGTGATCATCGATTTCCAGGGGACGATCGACGGCGAACCCATCGAGGGGGGATCCAGCGAGAACTTTAACCTGGAGCTCGGGTCCAACACCTTTATCCCCGGTTTTGAGGACGGCGTGGTGGGAATGGAGATCGATGAGACGAAGGAGATCCCCGTCACGTTCCCAAAGGAGTACTCGGAGGACCTGGCCAACAAGGACGCCGTGTTCACCGTGACCCTGCATGAGATCAAGGAGAAGGAAGTACCGGAGCTGGACGACGACTTCGCGAAGGACGTGTCCGAGTTCGAGACGCTGGACGAGCTGAAGAAAAGTCTCGCCGACAATCTGGAGAAGAACCTGAAGAAGGAATCCGAAGATGCTTTCCGGGACGCTCTGATCCGCCAGGTATGCGAGAACGCCGAGGTGGAGATCCCCAAGGCCATGGTCGACCAGGCCGTCGAGGACAGATTGAACGAGATGAGCCGGTCCCTGCAGCAGCAGGGCCTGACCCTGGACCAGTATCTGGGCTACTACGGGCTGAGCCGTGACCAGATGGCCGATCAGCTGCGGGGCCAGTGCCAGCAGGAGATCCTTCAGAATCTGGTGCTGGACGCCGTCACCGAGGCCGAGAATATCGAGGCCACCGACGAGGAGATCGAAGAGGTCTACAAGAACGGCGGCCTGGACGCCCAGAACAATCCGATCGAAGAAGAAGAACTCCGCCAGATGATCAGCGAGGAGGATATGAGGTATAACCTGGTGCGGACGAAGACGGTCGACGTCATCGTGGACAGCGCGACTGTTGCCGACGAACCCGAAGAAAAAGAGAGCGACAATAGTCCGCAGCAGAAGAAAGCAGGTGAGGCCGAAACGGAGGCCGATGCCGATCAGGGGACCGAGGAATCCGGAGATGAGAAGAAAGATTCCGGAAAGGACAGCGGGACCGAGAAGAGCACGACCAAAAAAAGCGGGAGCGCGAAGAGCAGCACCGCCAAGAAGAGCGACAGCGGAAAGACCGCGTCTGCCAAGAAGAGCGACAGCAGCAAGACCGCTTCCGCCAAGAAGAGCGACAGCAGCAAGACCGCTTCCGCCAAGAAGAGCGACAGCGGGAAATCCGCGTCCGCCAAGAAGAGCGGGACCGAAAAGGAGACCGCGAAGGAATCCGGGACCGCCAAGAAGAGCACGGCCGCCAAAAAGAGCGGCAGCTCGGGCAGTACCGCGAAAAAGAGCGGGACAAAAAAGAGTTCCGACTCGAAAGAATAACCTTGGGGCCGCCATCGGCCCTCATGACGGATCCGGAGGGATCCGAAATCAGAAAGAAGGAGGAGAAGACCTATGAGTTTAGTTCCATATGTAATTGAGCAGACAAGCCGGGGAGAGCGCTCCTATGACATTTTTTCCCGCTTGCTGAACGACCGTATCGTGTTCCTGGGCGAGGAGGTCAATGAAACGACCGCCAGTCTGGTTGTGGCGCAGCTGCTTTACCTGGAGGCCCAGGACCCTGAAAAGGAGATCCAGTTCTATATCAACAGCCCGGGCGGTTCCGTAACCGACGGGATGGCGATCTATGACACCATGCAGTATATCAAATGCGACGTGTCCACCATCTGCGTGGGCATGGCGGCGTCCATGGGTGCTTTTCTGCTGTCCGCCGGAGCCAAGGGACACCGGCTGGCGCTTCCCAATGCGGAGATCATGATCCATCAGCCCTCCGCCGGGACGCAGGGCCAGATCACCGATATGGCGATCCACCTGAAAAGACTGGAGACCATCAAGAAGAGAATGAACGAGATCCTCGCCGAGAATACCGGTAGGACCCTGGAAGAGGTGACCGAGGCGACCGAGCGTGACAACTTCATGTCCGCGCAGGAGGCTCTGGATTTCGGTCTGATCGACCAGGTCATCGAGAAGAGATAAGAAAAGGAACCGTCAGGATCCTTTCATGTACTTTGTGTCAGCGAGGTGAGGTTTTTTGCCAAGAGATGAGATCAAACAGGTTCGGTGTTCCTTCTGCGGGAAGCATCAGGACGAGGTCCAGCGGATCATCGCCGGGCCGGGCGCGTATATCTGCGATGAGTGCGTGCATCTGTGCCTGAGCATCCTGGGGGAGGACGCCCCCTATCCGGAGGTCAATCCTTTTCCGGTGGAGGCACCGGATAAACTGCCGAGGCCCAGCGAGATCCGGAAGAAACTGGATCAGTATATCATCGGGCAGGACGAGACGAAAGTCGCCCTGTCCGTTGCGGTGTATAACCACTACAAACGCGTCTACTACGGGGACGGGGGAGACGTGGAACTGCAGAAGAGCAATATCCTGATGCTGGGGCCGACGGGCAGCGGCAAGACCCTTTTCGCCCAGACACTGGCCCGGATCCTGAACGTTCCCTTCGCCATCGCCGACGCCACGACGCTGACGGAAGCCGGCTACGTGGGCGACGATGTGGAAAATATCCTGCTCCGGCTGGTTCAGGCGGCGGACTTCGACGTGGAGCTGGCCGAGCGGGGTATCATCTATGTGGACGAGATCGATAAGATCGGCCGCAAGAGCGAGAACACGTCCATTACCCGGGATGTGTCCGGCGAGGGCGTGCAGCAGTCCCTGCTGAAGATCCTGGAGGGCACGGTTGCCAATGTGCCGCCTCAGGGGGGCAGGAAGCATCCCCACCAGGAATTCATCCAGGTGAATACGAAGAATATCCTCTTCATCTGCGGCGGCGCCTTCGACGGACTGGAAAAGATCATCGAGAGCCGGGAGGATAAGAAGAGCATCGGCTTCGGCGCGGAGATCACCACGAAAAAAGAGGACCAGGGCAGCGAGATCCTGCAGGACGTGCAGCCCCATGACCTGATGAAGTACGGGATCATCCCCGAACTGGTTGGCAGACTGCCCGTGGTCACGGCGCTGCATCCCCTGACCCGGGATCAGCTGATCCAGATCCTGACCGAGCCGAAGAACGCGCTGGTCAAACAGTACCAGAAGCTGCTGGAATACGATCATGTGAAACTGACGTTCCAGGAGGAGGCGCTGGAGGCTATCGCGGATCTGGCGCTGGAGAGAGAGATCGGTGCCCGCGGACTGCGGGCCATCATGGAAAGCGTGATGAACAGAGTCATGTACGAGATCCCCGACAAACCGGAGATCCAGGAAGTGGTCATCACGGAGGCCTGCGTGCGGGACGGCGCGCAGCCGAAGCTTATCAAAAAATCCAACAGAAAGCCCAAGATCAAACTGGATCCCGCCGCCAATTCATGAGCGGCGGAACATATCCCGTCTTTCCCGGGGCAGGCTGGGAACGCCTGTCCCGGTTCACATTTTTTGGGAAAGTTAGGAAGGAGAAAGGCAGTGCCTGAAACTGTTAACGATTTAACGGCCAGCGGACTGGAGCGGATGCCGGTGCTGGCCCTGCGCGGGGGGACCGTGTTCCCGGGGATGACGTTCCATTGCGACGTCTCCAGATCGATCTCCATTAAAGCGCTGGAAACTTCCATGGAAGAAAATATGCCGGTTTTTCTGGTGACGCAGAAGGAGATCACCGTGGAGAAACCGAAAAGAAAAGACCTGTACGATATCGGAACGATCTGCAGCGTGAGACAGCTGCTGCGCACCCCGGAAGGCGATGTCCGGGTCATGGTCGACGGGACCAGCCGCGGCCGCCTCAACAGGCTGGTCAAGCGGGACCCATGCCTGGAGGCGCTGGTGGAGGAGCTGCCGGAACCGAAAGTCGGGAAGAAGACCACCCGGACGGAGGCGCTGATCCGCCGCGTATATGAACTGTTCGAGACTTACTGCACCCTGGCGCCCCGCATCAATCCGGAGACGTTTTTTAACGTGATCTCCAAGGACGATCCGGGGTTCATCGCCGACTATATCGCACAGAATATCCAGCTGACCACGGAGGACAAGCAGGCGGTCCTGGAGCAGCTGAACCCGGTGCGGCGTCTCAGCAAACTGGCGCAGATCCTTTCCCATGAGGTGGATGTGCTCCAGATCGAGGAGGAGATGCAGAGCAAACTGCAGGAGCAGATCACCCAGAATCAGCGGGATCAGATGCTGCGGGAGCAGGCCAAGGTGATCCAGAAGGAACTGGGGGAGGACGACGACTCCGAGATCACGGAATACCGGGAGAAGATCGCGGCGACCAAGCTGACCGAGGAGGCAGAGAAGAAACTGCTGCAGGAGCTGGACCGGCTGGAAAAACAGCCCTACGGCTCCGCGGAGGCCTCCGTCATCCGGAATTACCTGGATACGGTGCTGGAGCTGCCCTGGGGCAAATACACGAAGGAGCGGGTCAACGTGGAGTCGGCCCGCAGCGTGCTGGACGCGGACCATTACGGCCTGGACAAGGTCAAGGAGCGCATCCTGGAATTTCTGGCTGTCAAGCAGCTGGCCCCGGATCTGAAAGGGCAGATCCTGTGCCTGGTGGGACCGCCGGGCACAGGCAAGACGTCCGTGGCCAAGAGCATGGCCAGAGCGCTGAACCGGAACCTGGCCCGGATCTCCCTGGGCGGGATCCACGACGAGGCCGAGATCCGCGGGCACCGGAAGACCTATGTGGGCGCCATGCCCGGACGGATCGTGTCGGCCGTGCGGCAGGCGGGCAGTATGAATCCGCTGATCCTGATGGACGAGATCGACAAGATCGGGATGGATCAGCGGGGGGACCCTTCTTTTGCCCTGCTGGAGGTGCTGGATTCGGAGCAGAATTCCACCTTCCGGGATAATTTCCTGGAGATCCCCTTTGATCTGTCAGACGTCATGTTCGTGACCACCGCCAACACCACGGAGACCATTCCCCGGCCGCTGCTGGACCGGATGGAGGTCATCGAGCTTCCGTCCTACACGGACGAGGAGAAACTGCAGATCGCGAAGAAACATCTGCTGCCCAAGGAGCGTGCCCGCCACGGTCTGAAAGCGGCCCAGCTGAAGGTCAGCGACGACGCGGTCCGGGAGATCATCGACGGCTATACGAGAGAGTCCGGCGTCCGGGTGCTGGAGCGGAATCTGGCTACCCTGTGCCGGAAGGCGGCCATGAAGCTGGTGTCCGAAGAAGGCCGCAGATCGGTGTCCGTCACCGCCGGAAACCTGGAGCAGTTTCTGGGGCCGCGGAAATTTTATCCGGAGCGCCAGGTGCTGGAGGATAAGGTGGGCGTGGCCAACGGGCTGGCCTGGACCAGCGTGGGCGGCGAACTGCTGCAGGTGGAGGTCAATGTCATGCCGGGCACCGGGAAACTGGTGCTGACGGGCAACCTGGGAGACGTCATGAAGGAGTCGGCCCAGGCGGCCCTGACCTATATCAGAAGCCAGGCGGAGAAATGGGGCCTGAAAAAAGATTTCTACAAGACGCAGGACATCCATGTGCATTTCCCGGAGGGTGCCATTCCCAAAGACGGGCCCTCCGCCGGCGTGACGATCACCACGGCCATGGCGTCCGCGCTGTGCGGCATTCCGGTCAAGGGAACCGTCTCCATGACCGGGGAGATCACGCTTCGGGGCCGGGTGCTTCCCATCGGCGGCCTGAAGGAGAAGACCATGGCGGCGCTCCGCAACGACATCCATACCGTGATCATCCCGAAGGACAATATGAACGATCTGGAAGAGATCGACCAGACGGTCCGGGAGGCCCTGCATTTTATCCCGGCCGAGCAGGTGGATACGGTGCTGAAAGAGGCGCTGGTCCGGTTCCCCGCACCGAAGAAAAAGCCGAAGCCGGCCGTCTCCGGCGCCTATAAGAAACCCGAAAAAACCGGGACCCCGCTGGGAATCCCCCAGTAGGCTTCATGTCACTGAATATCAGCAACGCGGAATTTATCATCTCCGCCGCCAAGAAGTCGGATTTTCCGGCGGACGGACTGCCCCAGGTGGTTTTCGCGGGACGGTCCAACGTGGGAAAGTCCTCGGTCATCAACCGGCTGCTGAACCGGAAGAACCTGGCCCGTGTGGGCTCCTCGCCGGGAAAGACCACCCATATCAATTATTTTCTGATCGACCGCAGGCTCTACTTCGTGGATCTGCCCGGCTACGGATACGCTAAGGCGTCCAAAGCGGAGCAGGACCGCTGGGCCCGGCTGATCGACACCTGGCTGGCGGACACCCGGCTGATGACCATGGGCGTTCAGATCGTGGACGCCCGGCACAAGCCCAGCGACAACGACTGCGTCATGGAACAGTGGTTCAGACAATGTGGGAAACCCTACGTGATCGTGGCCAACAAGCTGGACAAGTGCAAAAAGAGCGAGATAGAAGGAAATCTGGAGCGGATCCGCGAGACATTGGAGCTGGACGAGAGCGTTCCCCTGATCCCTTTTTCGGCGGAAAAGGGAGAGGGCAGGAAGGAACTGCTGGGACTGATCCTGAGGAATACGGGGCTTCAATAGCGGTCCTTGCGGAGAGAGTGAAAGGGAAAGGGCAGAGACATATGTCGACGATCATCAACACACCGGAAGGCAGCCGCGACAGGCTCTTTGACGAGTGCACCGAGCGGCGCCGCGTACAGGATACGCTGACGGAACTGTTTTCCGGCAGGGGCTATACGGAAGTCTCCACGCCGGAGATGGAGTACTACGACCTGTTCGTTCAGACGGGCACGCTGCTGCCCCAGGAGAGTTTCGTGAAGGTCGTGGACCGCTCCGGGAAGCTTCTGGTCATGCGGCCGGACTGCACGGTCCCCATCGCCCGCATGGCGGCGACCAAACTGAAGTCCGTCCCGCTGCCCCAGAAATTCTATTATAACGAGACCGTGTTCCGCTCGGGACTTGCCAACAAGGGCGGAAATTACGAGTTTTCCCAGTGCGGCGTGGAGGTCATCGGCGCCGGCGGTACCGAATCGGATATCGACGTGATCGCGCTGGCCATCGACGCGATGCGCGCGGTGAGCCCGGGCCCGTTCCATATCGAGCTGGGTCACGCGGGCCTGTTCCGGGCGCTGGCGGAGGAATTGAAACTGTCGGCCGGGGAGGCCGAGAGACTCGGACGCCTGTTCGAAGGCAAGCAGTTCGCGGCGCTGAACCAGGCACTGGAGCCCTACCGGGACGAGCCGGCCTATGCCATGCTGTCCAGGCTTTCCCGCCTGTTCGGCGGTCCGGAGGTGCTGGATGAGGCCGAGGAGCTGGCCGGCAAGCGGCCGAAACTGGAGGAGCTGCGCCGGATCTGGGAGGGCCTCCGGGACCGGGGATACGGTGATTATATCCGATTTGACCTGGGGCTTGTGCAACAGCTCCATTACTATACGGGCGTGATCTTCCGCGGCTATGTGGAGGGCGCGGGCGCTCCGGTCCTGTCCGGAGGCCGTTACGATCTGCTGATGGAGCAGTTCGGACGGTCAGCACCCGCCGCCGGCTTCGCCGTGGATGTGGATGCGGTGGCCGACATTTCGATCCGCCCGCATGTGCAGGAAGATACGCACCGGCTGCGCCTGGCGGTGACCAAGGGCCGCCTGCAGGAGGACAGCGTAAAACTGTTCGAGGACGCGGGCCTGGACTGCACGCCGCTGCGGGATCCGGGACGGCGGCTGGTCCACGAACTGCCGGATTACCCGCTGGACGTGGTGCTGGCCAAGGCGCCGGATGTCATTACCTATGTGGAGCACGGCGTCTGCGACCTCGGGATCGTCGGCAAGGACACAATCATGGAGATGGGATCCGGCTTTTACGAGGTGCTGGACCTGGGGCTTGGAAAATGCAGATTCTGCCTGTGCGTGAAGGAGGGCACCGACTTCTACGGAACGTACAAGCGCAGGTGCATCGCCAGCAAGTATCCGCAGGTCACCCGCGAGTTTTTTGCGGGCAAGGGCATGGACGTGGATATCATCAAGATCGAGGGCAGCGCGGAGCTGGCGCCCATTCTGGGCCTGGCCGACGCCATCGTGGATATCGTGGAGACCGGAAACACGCTCCGGGAGAACGGGCTTGTGGCCATCGAGGACGTGGCGCAGATCTCCGCCAGGCTGATCGTCAATACCGCGTCCATGAAGCTGTACCGGGACGAGATCCTGGATTTCATCGGGAAGATCGAACTGGTACTTGAGAAAAGATCGGGCTCCGGTCAGGACTGACCCGGGCCCCGGGAGGGGGATAGACCCGAAGTTCCGCCGCTTGGTGTGCAGGCGGATAACGGGGAAGAAAAATGATGCAGATCATACGCGCCGACGGCGGTGGTGAACAGGCATATCTGGATACCATGCGGACCCGGGCCGGACAGGCCCGGGCGGAGATCGAGCAGGCCGCCGCCGACATTATGGAAGATGTGAAAAAGAGAGGCATGGAGGCCGTCTCGGAGTATTCCCTGCGTTTTGACGGGGCGGAGCCCCGGGAAATCAGCAGCGAGGAGATCGACGCCGCATACGGCCGCTGCGACCCTGCACTGATCTCCGCGCTGGAACACGCCGCCGCCAATATCCGGGACTACAACGAAAAGATCCTGACCCGGTCCGCCGAGTGGAAATCCCCGGACGGCGGCACGGTTGGCCGCGTGGTGCGCGGTCTGACCCGGGTGGGCCTGTATGTGCCCGGCGGGACCGCCGCCTACCCGTCCTCCGTTTTAATGAACGCAGTGCCGGCGAAAGTCGCCGGGGTGGAGGAGCTGATCATGGTGACGCCGCCCACGGAGAATCTGAACGACGCCGTGCTGGCTGCCGCCAAGGTGGCGGGCGTCGACCGGGTCATCGCCGTCGGGGGTGCCCAGGCGGTGGCGGCGCTGACATACGGCGCCGGGTTCATCCCCCGGGTGGACAAGCTGGTGGGCCCGGGAAACGCATATGTGGCGGCGGCCAAGAGACTGGCCTACGGCCAGGTGGATATCGATATGGTGGCCGGACCTTCCGAGGTGCTGATCATCGCGGACGACAGCTCGGACAGCTCCTATATCGCTGCCGATCTGTTAAGCCAGGCGGAACATGACGTCCTGGCCTGCGCGGTCCTGCTGACCGACAGTATGGATTTTGCCCAAAAGGTGCAGCAGCAGATCGGAGAGCAGGTCAAAGATCTGGAGCGGGTGCAGATCATGGAGGCGTCTCTGGACAACTTCGGCTGCTGCATCGTCTGCGACAACCTCGATGACTGCGTAGAGCTTGCCAACGAGATCGCGCCCGAGCATCTGGAGATCGCCACGGAGGAGCCCAGAAAGCTGCTGAGCGGCGTCAAAAACGCGGGCGCCGTTTTCCTGGGCCAGTGGTCCCCGGAGCCGCTGGGCGACTACATGGCCGGTCCGGACCATGTGCTGCCCACATCGGGCACGGCCCGGTTCTTCTCACCACTGTCGGTGGAGAGCTTTTTGAAATCCATCAGCGTGATCGAATTTGACAGGGATACCCTGGCTCCCCTGCAGGATGATATCGTCACGCTGGCGCGCAGCGAGGGATTGACGGCACACGCCAATTCCATTGAGATCCGTTTTCGGGAGGGAAAATGAAATGGAACGTACAGCGGAAGTTCTCAGAAATACGAAGGAAACAGAGGTCAGCCTCTCTCTGAATCTGGAGGGCGGCCCGATCACGGTGGAGACGGGGATCGGCTTTTTCGACCACATGCTGACGGCCCTGTCCTTTTACGCCGGATTCGGCGTTCAGTTGATGGCCAAGGGCGATCTGAATGTGGACAGTCACCACACGGTGGAGGACGTGGGGATCGTCTACGGTCAGGCGCTGCGGCAGGCGCTGGGCGACAAGGAGGGCATCGAGCGGTTCGCGGACGCCTTTGTTCCCATGGATGAGGCCCTGTGCCAGACCGTGCTGGATCTGTCCGGCCGCGCTTTCCTCCACTATCAGGCGTCCTTCCCCCAGGAGATCATCGGGGAATACGATTCCTGCCTGACGGAGGAGTTCATGCGCGCCTTCGCCACCAACGGTCAGTGCACCCTGCATATGCGGGCCCTGTACGGGGAGAACGCCCACCATATTACCGAGGCTTTGTTTAAATCCCTCGGCATCTGCCTGAAAAATGCGACCCGCGTGACCGGTGAGGGCGTCACTTCAACCAAGGGTGAGCTTTAATGGCTAAAATAGCCGTGGTGGATTACGGAGTCGGGAACCTGAAGAGCGTGACAAACGCCTTCGAGTATCTCGGCATGTCCGCCTGCATCACTGCCGATCCCGCTGAGATGTCTCTGGCGGACGCCATCGTGCTGCCGGGGGTGGGCGCTTTTCCGGACGCCGCCGAGAAGCTCCGGGGGCCGGGCCTGGATATGATGATCCTGGACCAGGCGGGGAAGAAGCCGGTCCTGGGCATCTGCCTGGGTATGCAGCTTCTTTTCAGCAAGGGGGAGGAGCTGCGTCCGACACCGGGACTGGGTCTGATCCCCGGCACCGTGGATCGGATCCGGACCGACCTGAAGCTTCCTCATATCGGCTGGAACAGTCTGCATCTGCAGAACGACAGCCCGATCTTCCGCGGGATCCCGGACGGCTCCTATGTCTACTTCGTGCACAGCTACTGCGGTTACGCGGAGCTGGAGGAGACTGTGACCGCCCGGACCGACTACGGTACTTCCATCGTGGCGGCGGTGGGCCGGGAGAACATCTACGGGACCCAGTTCCACCCGGAGAAGAGCGGCGATGTGGGTCTTCAGATCCTGAAGAATTTCGGGGAGTTGAACGTATGATTATTTTACCGGCTATCGATATGAAGGACGGCAGATGCGTCCGTCTGCAGAAAGGCGATTTTTCCACGGCCAGCCAGGTGGCCGATGATCCGCTGGAAACGGCAAGAGATTTCGCGGCCGCCGGTGCAAAATGGGTCCATATGGTGGATCTGGACGGAGCGCGGGACGGCGTCCGGTCCAATTTTGAGCAGATCCGGCAGGTGATCCAAGATTCCGGTCTGAATGTGGAACTGGGCGGCGGAATCAAAACGGAAGAGGACGCCGCCGCCGTCCTCTCGGCTGGCGCGGCCCGGATCGTTCTGGGATCCGCCGCCGTGGATTCTCCCGAGCTGCTGGATTCCCTGCTGGATCAGTACGGGGAACAGATCGCGGTCGGCATCGACTGCAAAAACGGCATCGTGCGCACCTCCGGCTGGGAGAAGGATTCCGGACTCGACTATCTGGAATTCGCCCGGGAGATGGAACAGAGGTGCGTGCAGACCATTATCTTTACGGACATCGACGCGGACGGGATGCTCTCCGGTCCGAATTTTGAGCAGCTGGAGCGTCTCCGGGAGACGGTCGGCTGTCAGATCATCGCCTCCGGCGGCATCACCACCATCGAGGATGTCATCCGGCTGCGGGATCTGGGTATGTACGGCGCGGTCATCGGCAAGGCGTATTACGCCGGCACCATTGACCTTGCACAGGCCGTGGCGGAAGCCGGAAAGCAGGGCTGATCATGCTGGCCAAGAGAGTGATCCCCTGCCTGGATGTGCGGGACGGACGCGTGGTCAAGGGCGTCCATTTTGTCAATATCACCGACGCCGGAGATCCCGTGGAACTGGCGAAGTACTATTCGGACCAGGGCGCCGATGAGATCGTTTTTCTGGATATTACGGCTACCAGCGACAACCGGGCCACCGTCGCCGACGTGGTGGAGCGCACCGCCGAGCAGGTGTTCGTGCCCCTGACCGTGGGCGGCGGGATCCGGACGCTGGATGATTTTCAGCTTCTGCTGCGCTCCGGCGCGGATAAGATCTCCGTCAATTCTGCGGCGGTCGCGGATCCGACTCTGATCACCCGTGCCGCGGAGCGGTTCGGGTCCCAGTGCGTCGTGCTGGCCATCGATGCCAGGGCCAGAGAGGACGGAACCTGGGAAGTGGTGGTGGCCGGCGGCCGCACGCCCACCGGACTGGATGCCGTGGAGTGGGCCGCCCGGGGCCAGGAACTGGGAGCGGGCGAGATCCTGCTGACCTCCATGGACCGGGACGGCACGAAGGACGGGTTTGATCTTCCGCTGACCCGGGCGGTGACCGAAGCGGTCTCCATCCCCGTTATCGCATCCGGAGGCTGCGGATCCCTGGAGGACTTCGCGGAGGTATTTCTGGAAACCGGCTGCGACGCGGCGCTGGCGGCTTCTCTGTTTCATTACGGGGAACTGACCGTTCCCCAGGTAAAAGAATATTTGAAAGGCCGGGGACTCCCGGTGAGGTGATGTGATTATGGATCTCAGCTGTCTTTTTGAAAAGTCCGATATGATCCCGGTGATCATTCAGGACGCGGAAACGAAGGAAGTGTTGATGCTGGGCTTTACGAATCAGGAGGCGTTCCGGCTGTCCATGGAGACCGGCACGGCCTGGTTCTGGTCCCGCAGCCGCCGGCAACTGTGGAATAAGGGGGAGTCTTCCGGAAATTTTCTCCATATCCTGGAGGTCCGGACTGACTGCGATACCGATTCTCTTCTGTATCTGTGCAAGCCGGACGGTCCTACCTGTCATACCGGCGCGCGCAGCTGCTTTTTCAATGAGATCGATCCGGAAGATGTAAAGGCAGATATAGAGCTGGAAAAAGAGACGGAAGATATCGAAGATACAGAAGATACGGGAAAGGGGGAAGAGTGATGGACTCTGTTCTGCAGGACCTGTACGCGGTCGTGACGGACCGAAAGAACAATCCGCCGAAGGAAGGAAATTCCTATACCTGCTATCTGTTCGACCAGGGAATCGACAAGATCTGCAAGAAGCTGGGCGAGGAGACGTCGGAAGTCATCATCGCCGCGAAAAACGGCGTGCAGGAGGATACCGTGGGGGAGATCTCCGATCTGATCTACCACCTGACGGTGCTGATGGTGGACCAGGGGATCCCGCTGGAAGCGGTTATGGACAAGCTGGAGAGCCGCAGCCAAAAGATCGGGAACCTGAAGAAATTCAAGCAGGTGGACCACGATACCTGAAAATCCGGATCTGAATATAAGAAAACCGCCGGGACCTCTTTTTTTGAGGTCCCGGCGGAATTTTTTTGGCTTTTTCCAGAAATTATTTTCCCGTAGGCATCGTGAAGCTGTCCTTCAGACTGACCGAACGGTTGAATACCAGCCGGTCGGGGGCGGAGTCGGCGCTGTCCAGGCAGAAATATCCCTGGCGGAGGAACTGAAAAGAGGCGGGCGCCTCCATGCCGGCCAGTCCGGCCTCCACCTTGATGGGATCCAGCACCTGCAGGGAGTCCGGGTTCAGGCAGCTGAGAAAATCCTTGCCCCCCGCGTCGGGCTCCGGGTCGCTGAACAGATTGTCATAGAGCCGTGCCTCGGCGTCCACCGCGGTGTCCCGGTCCACCCAGTGGATCGCGGCACCTTTGATCTTCCGGCCGTCGGCCGGATCGCCGCCCCGGCTGTCCGGGTCATACTCGCAGAGGATCTCCGTAATGTTGCCCTCCGCGTCCTTATTGCAGCCGGTGCAGCGGATGATATAAGCGCCTTTCAGCCGGCATTCCGGACCGCCGGGATACAGACGCTTATACTTGGGAACGGGTTCCTCCAGAAAGTCCTCCGCCTCCACGTACAGATTTCGCGAGAAGGTGACGGGTCTTGTCCCGTCCTCCGGCCGGTTCGGATTGTTCTCGATCTCGAAGGTCTCGCTCTGTCCCTCCGGGTAATTGGTCACGGTCAGCGGCACAGGATGCAAAACCGCCATGACACGACGGGCGTTTTCATTCAGATCTTCCCGCAGACAGTGCTCCAGAAATCCGTATTCCACCGTTGAGTCGCTCTTGGAGACGCCGATCCGGTCTATGAAGTCCCGGATGGCATCGGGCGTGTAGCCACGGCGGCGGAGTCCGCACAGGGTGGGCATGCGGGGATCGTCCCAGCCGGAGACCAGGCCGTTCTCCACCAGCTGGCGCAGTTTCCGCTTGGAAAGTACGGTGTGCGTCAGATTCAGCCGGGCGAATTCGATCTGCCGGGGCCGGCAGGGGACGTCCGCGTTTTCCACCACCCAGTTATACAGCGGCCGGTGGTCTTCGTATTCCAGGGTGCACAGGGAAAAATTGATGCCCTCCAGCGCGTCCTGAATGGGATGCGCGAAATCGTACATGGGGAAGATGCACCAGTTCGTGCCCTGCCGGTGATGTTCCACGTACCGGATCCGATAAATCACGGGATCCCGCATATTGAAATTCCCGCTGGCCAGGTCGATCCTGGCCCGCAGGGTCATGGAGCCCTCCGGAAATTCACCGGCGCGCATCCGCCGGAACAGATCCAGCGATTCCTCCACCGGCCGGTCCCGCCAGGGTGAGGTAGCCGGCACGCCGATGTCGCCCCGGTGTGCTTTGAATTCTTCCGCCGACAGTTCGCATACGTAGGCGAGCCCCTTCCGGATCAGACCCTCCGCCAGCTGGTAGGTCTGCTCGAAGTAGTCGGACCCGTAGTACATCCTCTCGCCCCAGTCGTATCCCATCCAGTGGATATCCTCCTGGATGGCCTCCACGTACTCGTTGTCCTCTTTCGCGGGGTTCGTATCGTCAAAGCGCAGATTGCAGATCCCACCGAATTTTTCCGCCGTTCCGAAGTCCACGCACATGGCCTTGCAGTGGCCGATATGCAGGTATCCGTTGGGCTCGGGCGGGAAACGGGTATGGACCTCCTGGCCGGCCATGGGCCCGCCCGGGGCGATATCTTCCTCGATCAGCGCCTGTATGAAGTTCTTCTCCTCGGACATGAAGTCCACTCCTTTGCATTACGCCATCCGTCCCCCGGCGGGGGACCGGATTCCG